>JAKMFM010000015.1 GCA_022425445.1 Planktomarina sp. | reverse complement strand
CAAAATGCGTTTGGCATAGATTGCATAGGGGTCACGGATCAGGTGCTTGATATCCGTTACCGCCAAAGTTTCAGGCCGGCACGCCACTGGCGGAGCGACCGAAGGTCTGGTGCTCAGCGGAGTGTTTTGTGGCTCCTCGAGGGCAGCGACTTTCCCCAGCCAATCTTTACCTCGGGCGCGCATGCGGTCCATCCATGAATCGTCACCAGGCTTTTCAAGCCCGTTCAATAGGTTTTCAATTCGATTGAGCCAGCGGGAGGGTACGGTTTCCGCATCATCGGATCTTAAGGATCGCGTAAGCCAAACAGTTTTGGCACCAATGGCCTGTTGAAAATCATGAGCTGACAGACCAATGCGGCGTTCTGGCAAAAGCAGACCCGCCTGCAACCGCAAACTGCGGTTCAACCAGGGATCTGGGGCTGGGGGCTCGGGCCAGGTGCCGTCATTTAATCCGGCAAGAATGACCAGATCGGCGCTTTGCACTCGTGCCTCCAATGTGCCCCAAATCCGGATATTGGAATGCACATGATTTTGGTCGCGGGTTTGTCCAGCATTTAAAACACCGCGCAAAATGGCACTATAATCGATGAGTTCAACATCTCCCGCAGCTGGGGCGTATTTTGTAAGGTTCTCGATCTCCGTTTTCGTGTCGCGCCCGGGAGCTTGTTCCCACAGCTCGACCTCCTGCCCAAAGAGACCCGCTGACAATTGCTCTGCAAGCTTGCGGTGATGCGCGATCCAATCCTCTAGCGGCTGAGATCCCTCCGGCCATGGATCAAAGATGTTGGCATTGATCCAGTCTACCCATGGGCGATAATGATCTTGGGCTTCAGCCCATTTTAAGAGGGCTTGCGGTGTTAGGAAGGCCGGACCGCGGCGGCGTAGATAAAGCTCGAGCTCGCGGGTGTTGCGTAGGTGTTGACCACGGCCTTCGCCAGAATGGGTGAGCGGATGTTTCAACAAGACCAATAGGGTTTCAGAGGTGAGCTGTGGCTGTGCCAGATCTAAGACATGCAACAAAAACCGACCTGGCGCTGTCAGGTTCAAGGGAATTCCGGCGCTGTCATCGGGGGTGATATTCCATGCAGCCAGCGCTGTTGCTATGCGTCGGGTCAAATTACGATCGGGGGTTATCACCGCAGCTGTTTGCCCCAATTCTGCGGCGTGCCGCAGCTGCAGCGCAATGGCTTTTGCCTCGACCCTTTGGTTCGGCGCTTCCAGCCAGGTGATATCTTCAGTGGCTCGGTCAAGCTCTGTCAGATATGGCCCTTCCTGCCGCCAGTGATGGGTCACTGGCGCTGGGCGCAAAGCTAAGGATACCAACCGATTGCGCGCCGCCGCCTGCGGTGCCACTTCGGTCCAGGGGGTGACTTGATCCGGTGTAAGATCCAAGGCTTTCAGCAAGCGCGAAAATCGATATTGTGGATGGTCTTCGCTGGTTTTCGGATCTGACAGCTCGGCCCAAACCCGGGCCGGCATGTCAAAATCAAATCCTGGCAAAATTACGGCACCCTGCGGCAAACCTGCGACCGCTTTCATCAGATGAAACGTTGTGCCGCGCGATCCGGTTGAGCCGGCCAGTAAGATTGGATGGTCTGGCGGGTTTTCTTGCCAACGCAGAGTGAGGGCCAAAACGCTGGCCCTCTGGCGGGCTTCTTGATCTGGCGCTTCACCGCCTTCAAAATAGCGTTGCACGATAGCGATAAATTGTAGTGCGCGCTCCCAATGGCCTGAGAAATCGGAAATGTCGAGACCTTCAATGACAGCGGGGGCGATGCCTTCCCCTTGCATTTCATCCATCAAACTTGCCAGGCTATTGGCCAAATCAAAGACAGCGCTTGCCGGCGCCAGCCCCTCAACACGTTGGATCAATAGGCGCACCAGCTGTGCAATTTCCAGCCTGCGCTTCAGAGTTGGGACTGGCATTGGAAGATCTGTCAGAAGTGGGTAATGCGCCAAATCTGTGACCAGAGTAAATTTTGGCATTAAGCGCGCGGGGCCTTGCAAGAACAACTCAGCCAACCGTCTCTGCATGCGTTGCGTGTTGACATAGACTTCAACCCGCGCCCAGTGCTCCGGAGGCCCCCCTTGCAGACGTTTGGTTAACCCATCGAGCAATGTGTCTGGGAAGGCTTGACCTGAATAGGTGCCAAAAACGCGAAAGTTTGGCCGATCATCAAACATGGTTTGTGCCCAGCAATTTTTCACCGAGGGCAATATTTTCGGGTCTGCCGATGTCGCACCATTGCCCCGGATAGAGGCACGCACGCAGAGTGTTTTTTGCCATTAATTCATCCCAAATGATATTGAGCGAAAATTGTGTTTCTCTAACGTTTTGCACAGTGTCCAGTCGAATAATCTGTACACCGAGATACACAAAATTCCCAACCCGGGTAACCCCGCCGTCTTGAGAAATGGAGAAATCTCCTGGTTCTGTGCGGCCGCTGACTTGGTTTATGGGCGCACAGAGGAGCAATGCATCGCAGTCGTCGCGCCAATTTTGAAATAGATAGGCAAAGGGATTGGGCCCAGACCATATGGCATCGCTGTTGCTGGTAAAAATTGCTGGCCCCTCAAAGAACTTGCTGGCATTTTTGAGCCCACCGCCAGTGTCCAGAATATTGGGTTCATGCACAACCTGAGCTGGATAATTTTCCAAATGGTTTGCGATTTTATCGCCTAGATAATGGGTGTTAACCACAGTTTTGGTGATTCCGCCTGCTGTCGCCAGCGACAATGTTCGATCAAGTAGGCTTTTTCCAGCCACAGGGATCAGCGGTTTAGGAAGATCCACGGTGAGTGGCTGCATGCGACTGCCAAAACCGGCAGCAAATAGCATCAGCTCATCGGGCGGCTGGCGCATTTTGCTCTCAATTCTGATTGTAGTTCCGGCGTGGGTTCGGGAAGGGATTGGCAGAGCCTGCACAGATCGGAAAGATCGGGGTGGGACAAATCACGCCAGAGATTGTTCCAAACATGTGGCATTAGTTTAAGGTATCCGGGCTTGCCATCTCTGAGACACAGCCTCGCGAATAGAGCAAGAACTCTGAGGTTGCGCTGGGCGCTCAGGGTGGAAAACGCACGGTGAAAATCATCTGAGCCGGCGTAGGTTTGCTTCAGCGTATCCTTGAGCCGATGCTCAACATCGGGATGTAAGCTGCGGCGGGCGTCGTGGATGAGCGAAGCGGCGTCATACAGCGGATGGCCGAGTTCGGCGTCTTGGAAGTCCAAAAGCCCAATTTGCGCCAGTCCGGATTGCTCAGGTCGATAGACGACATTTTGCGCATGGTAGTCGCGCAGGACGAGAACTGGTTGTGTCCAGTCGAGGCTGTCCAAGTGTTTGCGCAGCTTAGTTGCAATGGCCGCCGCGATGTCTGGGCTGCAATACCATTGTAGGGTAATTTCAGCAGCCTGCACCATAGCTTGCGGAAAATAGGATCCGACCTTCGGTGGTGGCTTTTGGTGCAACTGGGCCAGAGCGTCGAGGCACAGTTGGTAGAGCGGGTATTCGAGCTCAGGGGTGGTGTTGGAGACATCAAAAAGCAGCTGATCGCCGAAATCTTCCAGAAGGATCAGCCCAAGAGAGTGGTTCGCGGCATAAATCTCAGGCGCAGATAGGTCACATCCTTTCAGATGCGCGGCAATATTAAGAAAGGGCTGGATATCTTCGCCGCTGGTTGGGTCGGCATCCATTAATATGGCTGGGCCCTTTTTGGGGTGGATCAAACGTTCATATTTTCGATTGCCAGCATCTCCCGCCAATGGCGCGCGCTGTGCCATGTCCCAACCGGCGGCCCCTAGGAAGGCGTCAATATCAGAGCTGCGTTTCATGCCAATGCCTCCGTCTCCGCGGCTTGACGCTGTTGGCCAACAGAGTTCGCGATTGAGCCATTGTGCGTGACGTTGGGTTGGGAAGACAGGGGCGGGGCGTGCATGGGGGTACAATACGGCGGGCACCCGATGCTGCAAGCGAAATTTAGGCCACCGATTGCTGATGAGTGACGCTCGCAGGTAGATTGCCTGGGCCAAGTTCAATCAACGCGTGACGATTGGACAGTGGGGTGCATTGCAAGGCGAATGGCTGACCCTTTTTTAAGGATAAAACAGCATTCTAACATTTTCGATCACCACGGCTCAAGACTGTTCCGCACATTTTGATCAACGATTACAAACACATCAAGACGCTTTCGGGCGAAGTGTTGTGCAAGGGTCTTAATACCGAATTAATCGCTTAACCAATTTTTATTTGTTGGTTTTCACCAACAGGCTCATCTTTGGCTTCCAGCTTGTGGCGTGGCCAAGTGCTGGTCACGATGGCACCACGAAGGGGATCTTTCCGTGTTCCATTGGAAAACTCTAGTTGTGCGCCAGATCTTTCGAGTAGGGTTTTTGCGATGAACAGTCCAAGCCCCATGCCATCATATCCAGGGCGGGCGCCCTCTGCAGAGGATCGATTGCGGCGGCGGACAAAGGGATCGCCGATGCGATTGATGACTTGCGGTGCATATCCACGCCCATCGTCGGAAATTCTCACGACCAAAGCGTCTTTGTTCCAGCGAATATCCACCCGCACTTCGGATTGGGAAAAATCAACCGCGTTTTGAATTAAATTGCGTAAGCCGTGGATCACCTCGGGCTTGCGGAAGGTGAGCGGTTGGTCACGATCGGTTTCCTGATTGGCTGCAAAAGCGAAAGTGACGGTTTTACCGCGGTCAAGATGGGGCTCCGCTGCTTCCTGCACAAGAGCGGACCACAATGTGGTGCGCAGGTGCAGATCTTCTTTTCCAGCGCGCCCCATGGAGTGGAGGATTGTGCCACATCGTTCGGCTTGTTCTTTGATAAGCTGGGCGTCGGCATGTAGGGGTTCGGTATCTTTCAGCTCTTCCATCAATTCTGCACTGACCAATTTTATCGTTGCGAGGGGCGTGCCCAATTCATGTGCTGTGGCGGCCACAACGCCGCCGAGGTCGGTCAGTTTTTGCTCCCGCGCCAAGGCCATTTGCGTCGCCAAAAGCGCCTCTGACATCGAGTTCATTTCAGCGGTGACGCGACGGGTATAGATCGAGATAAAGATGATGCCTGTCACAATAGCCACCCAAAAGCCGAATACAAAAACCAATGGCATTTCAAGTACCGCCCCATCCGCGGCGCGCAGGGGCAGGTGAACCAAAGCGACGGCGGTGGTCATGGCCACTGCACAAGAGGCTAAAAGAAGCGTTGAGCGGGTGGGAAGAACTGTAGCGGCGATTGTGACTGGGGCCAAAATCAGCAGCGCAAATGGGTTGTTGAGTCCCCCGGTGAAAGCCAGGAGCAAAGACAGTTGCAGCGTGTCGAACAGCAGGGTGAAAACCGTTTCAGCTTCAGACAGGCGGCGATTGTCGGGGAAGATGAGACCTGCAAAAATATTGGCAATGATTGATAGGCCAATCACCGCAGCGCAGGAGCCTAGCGGTAAAGAGAGGCCATAAAGCTCTTGCCCAACAGCCAGCGCTAATATTTGCCCGGTGATTGCCACCCAACGCACGGTCACAAGCGTACGCAAGCGCATCCAATTGCTGCGCGCATTTTGGTCGATATAGCCGATTCTGGACTGTGACATTTTATGTTCCTGTGACGATCTGAGGCTG
>JAKMFM010000260.1 GCA_022425445.1 Planktomarina sp. | reverse complement strand
TTCGCCCGATTTGCAGCAATCCGCTCTGCATCGCTTTCCACAGTTTGCGCAGTGGCGACGACTTCAAAATCTTGCTCATTGGAGATTTGGCTCACAGCCGCTGGGGACCCCGCTGCAGCATCCGCAGTCATCTCCTTCGCCATGCCATTACCTGCGCCAATGACTTCGGTCGGAACCGCATGTTGGCACGCGCTTGCGAGCAAGGCGAGAGCGATTATTACACCGTATTTCATCCGCATCTCCTATTGGCCAGGGCCACTCAAAGCTGGCCAGGGGGCGCTAACGCCACCATTGGTTTGGCTTCGCATTAAATCCAAGAGCCTGCTCCAAGGCGAAGGCGGTATTGAGCAAATCTCCCTCTTCCCATGGGCGACCAATCAATTGCAGCCCAAGGGGCAGGCCTTGGGAATCCAGCCCCGCTGGCACAGAAATACCGGGTAATCCAGCCAAGTTTACCGTGACCGTAAAGACGTCAAACAGGTACATTTGTACCGGATCTGCATTGGCCATCTCCCCCAAACCAAATGCCGCAGATGGGGTTGAGGGGGTCAAAATGGCGTCGACACCGGCGGCAAAGACATCATCAAAATCTTTTTTGATCAAAGCGCGCACCCGGCGGGCCCGGTTGTAATAGGCATCATAAAATCCAGCCGAAAGCACATAGGTGCCAACCATCACGCGGCGCTGGACCTCTGGGCCGAAACCTTCGGCACGAGTTTTTTCATACATTTCTGTAATGCCGTCGCCAGCCTCTAACTTTGCACGATGACCAAAACGCACCCCGTCATAACGGGCCAAATTTGAGGAGGCTTCTGCTGGTGCAATGACATAATAGGCCGGCAGCGCATATTTCGTATGAGGCAGGCTGATATCTTTAACAACCGCACCGGCATCGCGCAGCATTTGGCGACCCTCGGACCACAGGGTTTCCAGCGCATCAGGCATGCCATCCACTCGATATTCCTTTGGAATACCGATGGTTTTTCCGCGAATATCGCCTGTTAGAGCCGCTTCGAAATTGGGCACCGGTAGGTTCATCGAGGTGCTATCTTTCGCATCAAAGCCAGACATCGCCTCAAGCATGATCGCGGCATCGCGCACATCTTTGGTGATCGGGCCCGCTTGATCGAGCGAGGAGGCAAAGGCCACAATACCCCAGCGCGAGCACCGCCCATAAGTGGGCTTGATCCCCGTGATCCCGGTAAATGCAGCCGGTTGGCGGATGGAGCCACCGGTATCTGTGCCGGTGGCAGCCAGACAGGTCTCTGCGGCCACAGCCGCCGCCGAGCCGCCGGATGAGCCCCCAGGGGTCAAAACGCGCTCATCGACTTTCCAAGGGTTCACCGCATCGCCATAGACCGAAGTTTCATTGGACGAGCCCATGGCGAATTCATCCATATTCAACTTACCCACCATGACGGCACCGGCGTCAAACAGCTTTTGTGATACGGTGGATTCGTATTGCGGTTTAAACCCGTCCAAAATCGCGCTCGCCGCTTGGGTTGCTACGCCTTTGGTGCAAAACAAATCTTTCATGCCAATTGGCAAGCCACACATATCGGGAGCATCGCCGGCTTGAATACGCGCATCGGCAGCCTTGGCTTGTGATCGGGCAATCTCCGAGGTGTCATGTACGAAGGCATTCAAAGGCTTTGAAGCGGCAACAGCTGCGAGCGAGACCTCCGCCAGCTCAACGGCCGTAGTCTCTCCGGCACGCAGTGCATCGCGGGCACCAGCCAGCGTGAGTTTCATCAAATCAGACATTATTCCACCACCATCGGCACAGCAAAAAATCCCTCGCGGGCATCAGGCGCATTGGCGAGCACAGCGGCTTGCTGGTCACCATCAGTCACAGCATCAGACCGACGGTAAAGCCGCTGCGGCGTTACTGAGGTCATCGGCTCAACCCCATCCACATCCACCTCATTCAGCTGCTCAATGAAGCCTAAGATATTGGTAAACTCCTGAGCCAAGGCGGGCAGATCTGCCTCTTCCACCTTGATCCGAGCGAGCTTTGCCACGCGCCCGGCGGTTTTTGTGTCGATCGACATCGCGGATCCTTCACTATTTCAGTTGCTTCCTCGCTTACTAGCTTGGGATTTAGACCTTGCCAAGGGCTCTGGCGGCCGCCCTGCGCTCATGAGCGTTTTTGCACGAAAAAACTTCGCAACACAGCGGCACATTCTTCTTCGCATATGCCCCCTATAACCTCAGGCCTGTGATGGCTTTGTGCATGGGAAAACACACGCGCGCCGTGATCCGTGCCGCCAGATTTCGGATCGGCGGCCCCGTAGATCACGCGCGCTATTCGCGCATGGGCCAACGCCCCCGCGCACATAGCGCAGGGTTCAAGGGTGACATAGAGCGTATATCCGGCCAGACGCTCTTGCCCCAAAGCCGCCGCCGCGGCCCGGATAACCAAAATTTCTGCATGGGCCGTCGGGTCGCAATCGCGCCGCGTTCGGTTGCCACCACGAGCCACGACTTCACCGCGCGCATCCACTAATACTGCACCCACCGGCACTTCACCGGCCTCGGCCGCCTGCCGCGCCTCAATAAGGGCCAAATCCATTTGACTGTTAAAAGCCATTCGTCCCCGCTTGGCTTTGCTTTCAACACAGTCTAAGCCGAGCTCATGGCAGATGAAACACCAAAGGGCGACCGGATCGCGAAAGTTTTGGCCCGCGCAGGCGTGGCCTCAAGACGCGACAGTGAAAAACTGATTGAAGCGGGCCGGATCAAAGTGAATGGCAAAAAGATATTCAGCCCAGCGATGAACGTGCAAGCTAGCGATAAAATCGAATTCGACGGTGAAACGATCGAGCCACCCGAAGAGCCTCGGCTCTGGCTCTATCACAAACCTATCGGCCTTGTGACCAGCGCGCGTGACGAAAAAGGCCGCGAAACTGTGTTCGATAAATTACCTGAAGGGCTTCCGCGTGTGGTCTCTGTCGGGCGATTGGATTTGAACTCCGAAGGTCTGTTGCTGCTGACCAATGATGGCGGATTAAAACGCACCCTTGAGCTGCCAAGCACCGGCTGGACCCGCCGCTACCGCGTTCGCATCAAAGGCTATCCGCGCGAAGGGGCCTTTGAGCCTTTGACCCAAGGCATCACCGTTGACGGCGAACGTTTTCAACCAATGACCATTCAAATGGACCGGCAAACCGGCGCAAACTTTTGGCTGACCATCGGCCTGAAGGAAGGCAAAAACCGAGAAATCCGGCGGGCGATGGAATTTTTGGGCTTTACCGTGAACCGTCTCATCCGAATTTCCTATGGACCGTTTCAGCTGCGCGAATTGAAGCCCGGCGAGGTCGAAGAGGTCAAACGCCGGGTGTTGGCTGACCAACTGGGTTGGTCGAGCAAACCCAAAGTCTTGCCACGCAAATCCCGTGGCCCAAGCAGAAGTACATAAGGAAAAAACAGCTTTCTGCGCCTTAGGTGCCAATGCCAGCAGGATCAACAGCGGTGGCTTTGACGATGGCAAAAATCGTTTGCCCCACGGCCAGCTCCAGCTTTTGGGCCGAATATTGTGTCACACGGGCCAAAAACAGCGTATCGCCGGTTTTAAATTGCACCATGACGCCCGGGCCCTGACCTGAATGAATCTGAGTGATTGTTCCTTCAAAAACATTGAGCGCAGACAGGCCTCTGGGTCTCTCACGGGCCAAAACAATATCCTGCGCCGGGATGCGAATGCGAATGTTATGGCCCTTGGCTTGACTCAATTCCGGCAAAATCAACTGGCCACCGTCAAAGCCTATGACCGCAAGACCAGTGGTGGGGTCGGGTGCCATGACCTGCCCCGAAATGACTGTGCCCGCCGCGCGCACCCCAAGATACGGCACCGCGGCAGGACTCGACAGAATCGCCTCAGCAGGTCCAGATAGGACACTGCGCCCCGCCTGCATCAACACAATATGATCGGCCAATCGCGCCATCTCAGCGGCATCATGAGTGACATAGAGAATCGGAATGTCCGTATGGGAGCGCAGCCTCTCGAGATAGGGCAGAATGCGGTGCTTTAATCCTTGATCCAAAGCAGAGAGCGGCTCGTCCAAACACAGGCACTTCGGCGCGCTCAGCAAGGCGCGTCCGAGCGCCACCCGCTGCGCTTCCCCGCCAGAGAGTGCAAAAGGCGCTCGGTCCAAAAGAGGATCAAGCTCTAGCAAAGCAATCACCTCATCAAAGCTCTGACCCCTCACCTGCCGGCCCATTCTTTGCGCAAATTTCAAATTGCCAAGGACATTTAGATGCGGAAGCAAACGTGGCTCCTGAAAGAGATACCCGACAGCGCGCCGATGTGCGGGCTGCGCAGTCATATCCGAGCCATCAATCACAATCTTTCCATGATCGACCGGCTCTAGCCCAGCCACGGCCCGCAGTAATGTGGTTTTGCCGCAGCCCGAGGGGCCGAAAATAACCGTCACCCCGGCCGGAGCGGAGACTTGAACCTCCAGTGAAAAATGCTCGCGCCTCACATGAATGTCGAGATCCAAACTCATCGGCGCACTATTTTTCTTGCCAATATTTCAGACAACACCAGCGCCCCAAAAGACAAAAGTAGCGATAGGACAATCATCCGCCCAACCGCCGCCTCTTGGCCTGGCACTTGCAACACCGCGTAAATTGCTGAGGCCAGAGTTTGTGTTTCACCGGGGATATTGGAGACAAAAGTAATGGTCGCGCCAAATTCCCCTAAGGCCTTGGCAAACCCAACCACGGCCCCAGCAACCAGTCCGGGCAGAATGAGCGGCAAGGTCACAAAGGCAAAGACCTTGATCGGCGATGCACCCAAAGTGCCGGCAGCCTCTTCAAGCCGCGGGTCCACCGCTTCTAAAGCAAGGCGGATGGCCCGCACGATCAACGGAAAGGCCATGACCGCTGCCGCCAGCGCGGCCCCGGCGGAGGTAAAAGCCAATTGCATCCCAAGCGCCTCCAGCACAGGGCCAAGGGCGCCTTTGCGACCGAACACCACCAACAAAAGATAGCCCGTCACAACCGGCGGCAAAACCAAGGGCAAATGCACCAGCGCATTCAGCAGCCCGTGCCCCCAAAACCGACATCGGGCAAGCACATAAGCCATAGCCACCGCCAACGGCAGGCTGAGAGCCACAGCCACCAATGCAACCCAAAGCGACAGGCGCAGCGCATCCAGCTCAACCGGGCTGACGGAAAACCAGCTCATGGCGCCAAAAACCCTTGAGCCGCGAAAACCTCACGGCCCGTTGCGCCAGCCAAAAAGGCCACAACTGCCTCACCGCGCGCGGTCACTGAAGCGGCAAGATAGCGCACTGGTTCATGGGTTTCTGGTGCAATATTGGCCACGACATAGACACCAGCTGTGCTTTGAACATCCGAAGCATAGAGCAATCCCAAAGGGCATTCTTGCCGCAAAACAGCGATTAAACTGGCGCGGGCGTTGTCTTGTTGCGCCAAGTGCGGCCGTAACTCGTGCAGCAGGCCCAATGTTGTCAGAGCTTGTGCGCCATAGAGTCCCAAAGGCACAGAAGAAATCAGCGGCACCGCCAAGCGACCACCGTCCAGACGCGCCATAATATCTTCGACCTCCAATGTCACAGCGGCGGGGGTCGCAGAGGCCAGCACCAAGCGGTTCGCGGCAATCACGCGGGCCAATTGGCTCAATACACCCGCATCATGAACGTAGCTCATCCAATCAGAGCTGGCGGACACAAACACATCTGCCGGAGCCCCCTGCTCAATTTGCCGGGCCAAAACGCTCGAAGCGGCATAGGAGAGGCGCAATGCTTGACCGGTTTCGCGCGCGTATTGCACGGCAATCGCGTCAAGCGCGGGCTTCAGACTGGCTGCGGCAAACACATCAATCGGTTGCGCAGAGCAAAGGCCCGCTCCAAGAACCACAGCGCAGGACCCAGCGATCCGCGCGATGCGGCGGATCGAGATTAAAATATGAAGAAGAGTTTTAAACGGCTTGCGCTTTTGTATATCCATCTCGCTTGTGTTATAAACACTCAGCAACAATGAAAACAACTCCGCACGATGAGCCCCTCAAAACCAAAACATCTACCACTTTCGATCGATCCGATACAAAAACGCATGGCGCGGGCACAATTTGGTGCTCTGTGTTATCGTGTCGAAAAGGGGATGGTGCAAATATTACTCGTCACCTCCCGAGGTACAAAGCGTTGGATTGTGCCTAAGGGTTGGCCTGAAGATGGCTTAACCCCAGCCGAGGCCGCCGCTAAGGAAGCGGGCGAAGAGGCGGGTGTCACCGGCAAAGTCAAACAGCGTCCCATCGGCGTTTATAGCTATGAAAAACATATAGAAAATGCAGAATCCCTGCCCTGTATAGTGACAGTTTACGCGCTCAAAGTGAAAAAACAACGCGACAGCTATGCCGAACAATCCGAACGCCGCCGCAAGTGGTTTTCCTGCGAGGAGGCCGCAAGCCAAGTGGCAGAACCGGAACTTGCACGATTGATTAAGGCCTTTGTGCCATAATCTGTTCTATCTCGCCTCTTGATTTGAGCGACGCAATCACTCAAGTAAAGGTGAACCGCTTAGGAGCATTTCCCGTGATCCGCTTTTCGCTTAAATGCAGTCAGAACCATAGCTTTGACAGCTGGTTTCAATCCTCGGATGCCTATGAGAAATTGACAAAGGCGGGGATGCTGACCTGTGCTGAATGTGGCGATAGCAGGATTGAGAAATCGCTGATGGCCCCAAAAATATCGACCCAAAGCCCATCGGACGGCCAGGCCTTGAGCGCGCCAATGAGCGAAGCGGAGCGTAATTTGGCGACGTTAAAACAACAGATCGAGGCCAATTCCGATTATGTCGGCATGAATTTTGCCCATGAAGCCCGCGCCCAACATCTTGGCGATAAACCCGCCCGAGCCATCTATGGAGAGGCCAAGGCCGAGGAAGCCAAAGCGCTGATCGAAGAAGGAATTCCCGTCGCCCCGCTGCCGTTTATGGCCAAGCGTCACACAAATTAGAGTGAAAATCCGGGCCTGCTGCCCTTGCCCTTAGGCGCACAAAAGCCTAACACCCCGCCGAAACTTCACAAAGTTGGATGACATATGCCTCGCTTGGTAATGAAATTTGGCGGCACGTCCGTAGCCAATCTAGATCGTATTCGCAATGCCGCCGAGCGTGTTCGGTTGGAAGTTGCCAAGGGCTATGATGTCATTGTGATCGTCTCAGCAATGTCGGGTAAAACCAATGAATTGGTGGGTTGGGTCAATGAGACCTCGGCTCTTTATGACGCCCGCGAATATGATGCTGTGGTATCCTCGGGCGAGAATGTCACCGCAGGTCTCATGGCGCTGACATTGCAAGAAATGGACATCCCAGCGCGGAGCTGGCAGGGCTGGCAAGTGCCCGTGCAAACCACAAGCACCCATGCCAATGCCCGTATTGAAGCTATTCCCTCGGCAAATCTGGACGAAAAATTCGCCCAAGGCATGCGCGTGGCCGTCGTCGCCGGCTTCCAGGGCGTCAGCCCTGAGGGCCGGATCACGACCCTAGGGCGTGGCGGCTCTGACACCACGGCCGTTGCCTTTGCCGCAGCCTTTGATGCCGAGCGCTGTGACATTTATACCGATGTCGACGGGGTCTATACCACGGACCCGCGCATATCGAGCAAGGCACGCAAACTCGACAAGATCGCTTTTGAAGAGATGCTAGAATTGGCCTCTTTGGGCGCAAAAGTTCTACAAACCCGCTCTGTCGAATTGGCCATGCGGTTCAACGTGCGCCTTCGGGTGCTCAGCTCATTCGAAGACCCATCAGATACAGCAGGTACATTGGTATGTGCCGAGGAGGAAATCATGGAATCAAATGTCGTAGCCGGCGTCGCCTACAGCCGGGATGAAGCCAAAATGACCCTTATTTCCGTTGCCGACCGCCCTGGTATAGCCGCCGCTATTTTCGGCCCGCTGTCAGAGACTGGCGTGAATGTTGATATGATCGTTCAGAACATCTCAGAAGATGGCCGCACTGATATGACCTTCTCTTGCCCAACCGAACAGGTGTTGCGCGCAGAGAAAGCGATGCAAACCGCCAAAGATGCGGGGAATATCAACTACCATGACCTTGTGGTCGACGCAGCGGTGGCAAAGGTCTCTGTGGTGGGTATTGGCATGCGCAGCCATGCGGGTGTGGCCGCGCAAATGTTCCAGGCACTCCACCGTGAGGGGATCAATATTAAGGTTATCACAACCTCAGAGATAAAGATTTCTGTCCTCATAGAGCGAAAATATATGGAATTGGCCGTTCAGACCCTGCATGATGCATTTGAATTGGAAAGAACAGCCTAGAGGCACCAGTCTAAATGGTCCAAACCTCCGAGAGTGAAAGCCGCAAATTACTTGGCGCCCTGCGCGATGCCATGGCCGAAGATTCAGCCGGTCAAGCGCGGCTTGATAAGATCGTTCAACTGATCGCCAGCTCGATGCGCTCGGAGGTTTGCTCAATCTATCTCTTTCGCGATCAAGAGACATTGGAGCTCTGCGCTACAGAGGGCTTGAAAGCCGCCGCGGTTCACCAAACCCGGATGCGCATCGGCGAGGGTCTGGTGGGCCGTGTGGCCCGCTTCAATCAGGTCATCAATACCGCCGACGCCCCCTCGGCCAAGGGCTTTCGCTTCATGGCCGAGACCGGCGAGGAGATCTATTCCTCTTTTCTTGGCGTTCCCATACAGCGTCTCGGCGACTCACTTGGAGTCTTGGTTGTTCAATCGAAAGCAGCCCGCGAATTTTCCGCCGATGAAATTTACGCGCTGGAAGTCGTGGCGATGGTCTTAGCGGAGATGACAGAATTGGGCGCCTTTGTCGGCGATGGCGATGCGCTGTCTGCCCTCCACCAAAAACCTGTCATGTTTCACGCCAAAAGCGCGCAGGATGGCGTGGCTGAAGGTTTGGTCTATCTGCATGAACCGCGGGTCGTCGTGACCAATCCCATTGCCGATGATCCCGAGGTGGAAACGCAGCGGCTCGAAGACGCACTTGATCGGCTGCGCATTTCCGTTGACCAAATGCTCACCAATGCACGCAGCGGTGATGCCGAACAATTGGAAGTTCTCGAAGCCTACCGCCTCTTTGCCAATTCCAAAGGATGGCGACGGCGTATGGAAGAAGACATACAACGCGGCCTCTCTGCCGAAGCTGCAGTTGAAAAAGAACAATCCGCCGCCCGCAGCCGAATGGGGCAGTCTAAAGACAGCTATCTGCGCGAACGGCTGCACGACTTGGACGACCTTTCCAACCGTCTGTTGCGCCTCCTCACCGGACAAGGCAGCGATACGGGCGCCGCAGTGCCTGCCAACCCAATTCTTGTAGCCCGCAATATCGGCCCCGGTGAGTTGCTCGATTATGGCCGCAGCCTGCGCGGGATTGTGCTGGAAGAGGGATCTGTTGGCTCCCATGCGGCCATTGTCGCCAGAGCGCTGGCTATTCCGTTGCTCATTCGCGCCAAAGGCATTGTGACCGAGGCCCTCAACGGTGACGCAATTATGATTGATGGCGATCAGGGCCATGTGCACCTGCGCCCGGATGAAGGCGTTCAAAAGGCCATGCGCGATAAAATCGCGATGATGCGCCAGCAGGCGGATCGCTATGTCGAGCTGCGCGACAAGCCGGCCAAAGCGAAATGCGGCACCACCGTGCAATTGCTGATGAATGCGGGCCTCATGGCCGATCTGCCCTCTCTGCCCAGTTCTGGCGCCGAGGGGGTGGGGCTGTTTCGCACAGAATTGCAATTTTTAGCGCAAAACCAAATGCCCAAACGTGCCGAACTGGTTTCGCAATACACAAGAGTCGTGGATGCCGCTGAGGGGCGCAAGGTGGTGTTTCGCACGCTGGACATCGGCTCTGACAAGGTGCTGCCCTATATGGTGCCGCAAGATGAGCCGAACCCGGCCATGGGCTGGCGAGCCATAAGGGTCGGGCTGGACAAGCCCGGTATTCTGCGCATGCAACTGCAAGCGCTGCTGCGAGCCACCGCCGGGCGCGATCTTTCGGTCATGTTCCCCTTTATTGCGCAATTAGATGAATTTCATGGTGCCTTGGCGGAGCTGGACCGGGCCAAGGCGCGTGAGATTAAACTTGGTCACAGCCTGCCAAACAATATCCATGTCGGCGCCATGCTTGAAACCCCGTCTTTGGCATTCGCGCCAGACCAATTTTTCAAAGAGGTCGATTTTCTTTCGATCGGCGGCAATGATCTGAAACAATTTTTCTTTGCAGCCGATCGCGAGAACGAGCGGGTGCGCCGCCGCTATGATACGCTCAGCACCAGCTTTTTGAACTTTCTAGAGCAGATCGTCACCCGCGCGCGCGACAGTCAGACGCATCTGTCCTTTTGCGGCGAGGACGCGGGCCGGCCGCTGGAAGCGGCTTGTTTCGCAGCTTTGGGCATCGGCACGCTTTCGATGCGCCCCGCCTCCGTGGCGCCGGTCAAACACCTGATCCGGCGGATTAATCTCAAAGAATTAAAAGACGTCATTGATGAGGCCAGAGCCGCGGGCCATCAATCGGTGCGCGGCCCTGTGGCCGAATGGTTAAAGCACAGCGGCTCGTAACAAGCCGCGCATCCGCATCAAGCCGCTCAAGTCTAAATGCAGATCTTACGTATCTTATCCAGAATTGCACTAAATTGCGTTAAGATATGCTGCGCAGCGGTTGCATCGCACAGCGGCGCGGGCCACTGCTCAGGATAGATCAGCTCAACCGTCCAGACATCCGCCTCGGCGCGGATCCTTATGAGACAAGCAACTCTTACCGGCCACTTGAACATATTCATTCCCAACCGCCGCGCCTTTGCCTCCGTTTGTTGACATGCTCGGAATTTACCACAGTTTTGCCTTCATAAAATACCTACTGTCAAAAATTTATGATCTTTCATAATAGCGTACAGATTGATGAAATATATCTCTGGCCATGTCGGGCAGATTTGCGCTGGGCTGGGATGCCGCCGAATTAGGTCGGGGCGCGGGTGACCTGACCTCGCACCCCCGCCCAAGCGCCAGGCGTCAAAGACATGCCCAAAATGCGTTTGGGGTTGGTGGGCGGCGGCATCTCGACGCCGCTCAGCGGCCGAAATCCAAATTTTTGGTAATAGGGCGCGTCCCCGACCAGCAGCACCCTGT
>JAKMFM010000246.1 GCA_022425445.1 Planktomarina sp. | reverse complement strand
TGCATAAAAGATGTCGTGCAGTGCAACGTCTTGGGTGCAGCAAGGAACAATTGCTCAGATGACAATTGGCGCGATTCGTCGCCACATTAGAATGAGCCGGCGGTCCCGGCCCAAACATATATCCGGTTATAGCATCGCGGGCACCGCATCTCTGCGAAATACCCAGCATTCATCGGAGATCAGGGGAAAACCCGACGATTTCATTTTTCAAACATGTCGGCCTTGCGATCCATTCAGGCAACTGGCTTAACGCCCGTGCTGTCTACCCGCTCCGCTGCATCACTTGGGTGCAATCTGCGCGGTGCGGGTGAGAATATCAACGCCAAGCCCTTTCCAAAAATGCAACAGATCGATGAAGATCCAATTTTCACTTAGTTTTTCGCCCTCACGGCGATAAATATCGATAACGCGCATTTCGCCACGTTTGTCACTGGCGGGCATGCCCATAAAACCGCCGGCATGGATGGCGGTGAAATTTGGCCAGCCGAAAAAACCGCCAAAATTGCCCTCGGCCATACGGCAGATATGGTTGGTTTTGGAGCGGTCGGTGAAAGCGGCGCGGAAGGGGCCGGAATGCTGTTTGGCATAGCGCTCTATCGTATAGGTCGCTCCGATACCGGCTGGACCCCACCAAATCATATCGTCATTCCAAGAGCGGGCCAATTCCTCTTCCAAAGGCAATCCCAGCCCCCAAGTCCCCAAGTCGCTGATCATTGCGTTGATGCATGCAAGGGTCGCGGCGCCTTGAGCCTCGGGTTGCGCGTCATATAGCAACCCATCATGGGTCATTGGGCCCGGCTGCACCAAATGCGCAGCGGTTTGAGGCGGGAACGGATGAACCCCCGCCTGAATCATCAGATGGGGAATGTCGAAATACATGGCAGTCTCAACGATTTTGCCCTGTTCAACCCGGTTAAACTCACAATATCGCAGAAAAGCCATTTTGCCTGTGCAGTGTATTTTCAGCCAGTCATGATCGAACAATCCCATCAAATGCCCCATCGAAATCACCCATGTCGATTGAAACCCGTCCATTTCATTCTTGCCGGCAAAGAAGATATCCATGCGCCGTTGCATGCGCGTGAGGGAGGCACGCAATGGCAGCCAAAAGCACTCAGCCACTCCCTCAGCTGAAGTTTGCTCATTAAAGGGATGAAAGCCGCGCCAAAGATAATCTGGCGCACAATAGCGCTGCATGATCCGTGCGATATCCGCACCCTCAGCTCGGTCAAGTTCGGCGTAATAATCTCTAACAACCTGTTTTTCATCCTGAAAGTCCATAAGTCACCTTTTTTGCATACGCTTGCAAAAAACTCTTGCCTAAATCAGGGGGCGCTGTCTAGTGTAATTTGAATACGTTTGCAAAATGATTCTGGCTGCGGGAGAGTATCAAACAATGGCTGAAATTCAGCTGCGAAATCTTTCCAAGAGATGGGGCACTTTCGTCGGGGTTGACAACTTTGATCTGACCATTGCGGATAAAGAGTTTTTGGTTCTGCTCGGCCCTTCGGGCTGTGGCAAGACCACCACCATGCGCATGATTGCCGGGCTAGAAGATGCGACTGAAGGCGATATTTTGATTGATGGCAAAGTGGTGAACGACCTGCAGCCGAAGGATCGGGATGTCGCGATGGTCTTTCAATCCTATGCGCTCTACCCAAATATGAATGTCTATGAAAACATCCGTTTTCCACTAAAGGTGCGTGGGGTTGACCCCAAAACGCATGACGCCAAAATTCGCCGCGCCAGCGCAATGGTCGAGCTTGATCCCTTCTTGCATCGCAAGCCGGCAGAGTTGTCCGGAGGGCAGCGCCAACGGGTGGCTTTGGCCCGCGCGATTGTGCGTGAACCAAATGTGTTTTTGATGGATGAGCCTCTGTCTAATCTTGACGCAAAATTGCGGGTCTCGACACGGGCCCAGATCAAGAATCTCAGCCATGAGCTGGCAGTCACCACCGTCTATGTGACCCACGATCAAATCGAGGCCATGACTTTGGCAGATCGCGTGGTTGTAATGGAAAAAGGCATTGTTCAGCAGGTTGGCAGTCCAACAGAAATTTACGATCGCCCTGCCAATAGTTTTGTTGCCAGTTTTATTGGCAGTCCCGCCATGAACTTAATTGAGGGGCACTTGCAAAATGGTCGCTTCACGGCGCCAGGGGTGGAGATTGACGAATTGCGCGGCCCTGATGGCCCGGTCACCTTGGGTTTTCGGGCAGAGGATGCCCAAATCGCGCAAAAGGAGAGCGGACAGATTCGCGCGCCTATCTATTCCATCGAGCTATTGGGCGACGCCACTATGGCCACGATCCGCATCAATGAGGCTCTGGTCAGCGTTAAGGCCGATAAGGGCTTTCGAGCCGCGATACACGATGAGGTATTCATCGAAGTTCCAACAAAGATTTGTCATCTGTTTGATCATCAAACAGGGGCGCGTATTGGAGAGTAATCTCCGTTCATACCCTCGGCATAAATGTGCCGCGGGACAATAGATGCCAAATTGCAGAGCGCATCAAAACATAGGGAGAATAAAATGTTTTTAAAGAAACTAGCTGTCGCCGGAGCGGTGACCGTGCTTTCAGGGACAACCGCACTTGCCGGTTGTGGTCTGTCCGCAGGAAATGTGAATATTCTGGGCAATGATTTTGCCGCGATCCAAGCGGTCGTAGCCGGTGCCAGCGAATGCGCGGGGGATGGCGTGACCGTCAGCGCGAATCTCACCACGGAACACCGAGATCTCCAGGTCGCCGCATTGACCGCCAATCCGGCGCAGTATTCTTCCGCTATTGTTGCCAACAGCTCAATTGTGCCCTTGCTCAATGATGGGCTTATCCGGTCCTTGGATGATCTTGTTGCCAAACATGGAGAAGGTCTTCAGCCTTCTCAACTGATCACCATTGATGGCAAAGTCATGGCCGTGGCCTTCATGGCCAACGCACAGCATTTGTTCTACCGATCAGATGTTCTGGCGGCCGCTGGTGTACAGCCTCCCAAGAGCTATGAAGACGTTTTGGCCGCAGCTGCGAAAATCAAATCCGCAGGGCTCATGGATCACCCAGTGATCATGAACACCAAGACCGGCTGGAACCTGGGTGAGGAATTTGTGAACATGTATATGGGCACAGGCGCGCCATTCTTCAAAGCGGGGACCGCAGAGGTGGCGATCAACAACGACCACGGGGTTGCAGCGCTCAATATGCTGAAATCTTTGACCGAATATTCCAACCCGGATTATTTAACCTATGATTCCAACGCCACAGCCGCAGTCTGGGAAGCCGGCCAAGCCGCGCTTGGCATCATGTGGGGATCGCGCGGCGGCCCAATTTTGGATGACGAAGGCTCAACCGAAGCGGTGACCGGCTCCACCGTTCTGACCGGTGCTCCAACATTGATGGGCGACAATGTGGCCTCAACACTCTGGTGGGATGGCTTTACTATTTCGGCCAATGTCAGTGATGCCGATGCTGAAGCCACCTTTGTGGCCTTGGTCAACGGCATTTCCGATGATGTGGTGCGTGCCAATAACGACGCCGCCGTATGGCTCAGCGCAGTTTATGAGCCCAGCGCCGCTTCCGCTGGTGTATCGGCAACAGCCATGTCTGGCGCAAACCCATATCCAATGCTGCCCTACATGGGCTTGCTGCATGGGGCTTTGGGCGCGGAAATCACCGAATTTCTGCAAGGTTCAGAAACCGCGGAGCAAGCCTTAGCTGATGTTGAAGCGGCCTATACCGCAGCAGCTAAGGAAAAAGGCTTCCTAAAGTAAGACCTGCCACAGATCTGGGTGAAGCCTTTTGCGGCTTCACCCGTTCCCCCACCGAATTTGGATTCAAACCCACGCATGGCACATCGCACCTTCTTTTGGTTTATTTTGCCCTCTTTGGCCGCAATGCTCCTGTTCATTGCTTTGCCGCTTGTTTCTGTGGCGGTGCAATCTTTGCATATTGAACATGAACAAGTCTTAAAGGTCACAAAAAATTGCGGTCCCTTTGGATGCAAAGAAGAAACAACCGTAGACGCCGAAGCGACGCGAGTGTTGCGCGACCAAAAACCTTTGGGACGTTTCAATGGATTGAAAACCTATTTTGACCGCGGCCATCTGGCCACAGCGGAAGTCGCGCAGGCCTGGCAAGAACGAAGCTCGCTGGGCGGGTTCTTGGCCGATCTTTACAATTTGCCATTGTATAAGGCTATTGGCTTTACTTTGGTTTACACTTTCGTTGTCACGCCGCTGGTCATCGTGCTGGGACTTGCAATTGCGCTGGGCGTGAACCGGGTCACTCCGATCCTGAAAGGGCCAACAATCTTTGTGTCCCTTTTGCCCATGATCGTTACCCCATTAATTGGCTCTCTCATTTTATTTTGGATGATCGATGCGCAGGGGATCATCGGCAAATCTTTGCAATATTTTTTCGACGATCCTGAGCTGTCGCTCAAAGCCTCTCCGGCGCTGACCTGGATGACCTTGATCGTTTATGGCATTTGGCATTCAGCCCCTTTTGCCTTTGTGGTGTTTTACGCGGGCTTGCAAACGGTAAATTCGGATTCCTTGGAAGCGGCGCAGATCGACGGCGCAAACCGTTGGCAGCAGTTGCGCTATGTGGTGATCCCACATCTGATGCCTTTGGTGATCTTTATCTCGTTAATCCAACTGATGGATAATTTTCGCGTCTTTGAGCCCATCGTCGGCTTTTCCGCCCAGGCGAATGCGACATCGTTATCCTTCATCATTTTTAATGATTTGCGGGGCGATGTCATGCGATTCAACTCTGCTGCGGCCACATCAGTTTTGACAATACTGGGCGTGACGATCTTGCTTTTGCCAGTTTTGATCCGCACATGGCGGGACTTCAAAGGGAAGGCGATATAATGACCAGCCGCGCAAACAGAGCTTCAAAGCCGCTGATGATCGCCTCAACCGGCTTTGTGCTGATCTGGGTCTTTATTGCGGCATTTCCATTTGTCTGGACGCTTTGGGGCTCCTTCAAAGTGCAGGGTGATTTTTTCTCAAAAGCCGATTGGCGGTATGCGCTTAATGGGACGCGCACAGCGATTGAAACGGGCGGGCTGTTCACCGGCGCCGGGTACGAGGGCGCTTGGGTGCAGCAGGAGTTCTGGCGCGCCGCGCTCAACACCGGGATTGTGGTGCTGTTCACGGTGCTCATTTCACTCACCCTTGGGACCTTAGGCGGCTATGCTTTGGCCCGTTCTGGCCACAATTATGCATTTTGGCTTTTGATGATTGCTCTGGTGTTCCGCGCAATGCCGCATATTACCTTGGTCTCAGGCTACCTTCTGCCGTTTTTTGAATGGAACCTTTGGGGGCATTTGCCCACCACCATCATCGTGCTGGTTGCAATCAACCAACCCTTCACTCTGTGGATGCTGCACTCTTTCTTCCTCAATATCCCTAAAGATTTGGATGAAAGTGCCAAGGTGGATGGCTGCACCCAGTTCCAAGCCTTCCGCCATGTTATAATTCCTGTCATGTGGCCTGGCGTTATTACCACCGGACTGTTCAGCTTCCTTCTCGCCTATAACGATTTTGCGGTGACCTCGATGCTCCTGTCAAAGGACAACCAAACGATGGTGCCAGCCATTGCCGGGTTCTTGGGATCTACGTTTGAAGAGGGCAACGTGATGTTCGCAGTGGCTGCGGTGGTTTCAGCCACTGCGCCGCTCTTTGTCTTGGTCATGTTTTTCCAAAGGCAAATCGTTTCGGGTTTGACGGCCGGCGCGGTGAAAGGATGATCCAGACATGACAGGCAACCGGGTTCGCTCACAATTTTAGAGGGTAAAAATGGCAGTAGAATATTTCAAACGCGGCAAGTCGGATGCCGCTCGTGCTGAAGAAGATGCAAAAACGGCTGAAGTGGTCGCCGCAACTTTGCAAGATATCGAGGCTCGGGGAGATGTGGCTGTTCGGGAATTGGCCAATAAATTCGATGGGTATGACCGCGAGAGCTATCGGCTCACCGCCTCGGAAATCGAGGCCCTGATGGCTGAGGTCAGCCCGGAAGATATGGCCGACATCAAATTTGCCCAAGAGCAGGTGCGCAATTTTGCCCAGGCCCAGCGCGACAGCATGCAAGATATCGAGGTTGAGACCCTGCCAGGTGTGATCCTCGGACACAAAAACATCCCGGTACAATCCGTGGGCTGCTACGTTCCTGGGGGCAAGTTTCCAATGGTCGCCTCCGCGCATATGTCCGTGGCCACAGCCAGCGTTGCCGGGGTGCCGCGGATCATTGCAGCCACGCCGCCCTTTAACGGCAAGCCCAATCCGGCCGTTATAGCTGCAATGCATCTGGGCGGGGCACATGAGATTTATGTATTGGGGGGTATTCAGGCCGTTGGTGCCATGGCTTTGGGCACACAGAGCATTGAACCAGTTCACCTGCTGGTCGGTCCTGGCAATGCTTTTGTGGCAGAAGCCAAGCGCCAGCTCTTTGGTCGGGTGGGAATTGATCTTTTCGCAGGCCCGACCGAAACCATGGTGATTGCCGATGAGACAGTGGATGCCGAGCTCTGTGCCACTGATTTGCTGGGGCAAGCGGAGCATGGCTATAATTCTCCAGCCATCTTAGTCACCAATTCGCGCAAATTGGCCGTAGCGACGCTGGCCGAGATCGACCGCTTGCTTACGATCCTACCGACCGCCCCGACCGCAAGCGTCAGTTGGCGGGATTATGGCGAGGTGATCTATTGCGATACTTATCAAGAAATGCTGGAAGTCGCTGATGACATCGCCTCAGAACATGTGCAGGTCATGACGGATCGCGATGATTGGTTTTTGGAGCATATGACCTGTTATGGGGCGCTCTTTTTGGGCCCGCGCACGAATGTCTCCAACGGAGATAAGGTCATTGGCACCAACCATACCCTGCCAACAAAAAAGGCCGGGCGCTACACGGGCGGGCTATGGGTCGGAAAATTTCTTAAGACCCATAGCTATCAAAGAATCCTCACCGATGAGGCCGCAGCGATGATTGGCGCCTATGGTTCGAGGCTTTGTCTGCTGGAAGGATTTGTGGGCCATGCCGAACAATGCAACATCCGGGTGCGTCGCTATGGTGGGCAGAATGTACCTTACGGGGGGGCCGCCAAATGACCCCTGCCGCGGCGAAAGCCTGCCTTGCGCCTCTTCAATTGGCAATGGCCAATTTCGCTGAAGCCCCGGTCCGGTCCAGCCTCAAGACCGTGTTTTCGCAGACAGCCGATATTCAGTTATGTCACCCCTTCGGGAGGCTGTGCGGCCCTGAAGCGCTGTACGAAACGGCCTGTGCGCCGCTCTTCGCCGCTCTTCCTGATTTGGAACGGCGCGAGATGATCACGATGGCAGGCACAACACCGCAGGGGCAAGACTGGGTCGGCATAATGGGCAATTATATGGGCAGCTTTCTAGCGCCCTGGCTTGGTATCCCACCAACGGGCCATCTCACCCATATGCGCTTTCACGAATTTTACCGCCTCGAAGAGGGAAAGGTCACCGAAATGCAGGCGATCTGGGACATTCCGGAAGTCATGGTGCAGGCAAACGCCTGGCCCATGGCGCCGCAGCTTGGGGCGTTTCTGTGCACCCCCGCGCCGATGACCCAAGACGGGTTACGCCTGTCCGGTAATGGCGATGCGGCGATGGAACGTGTTGTCTCGATGCTGACCGATCTATGCCGTCACCCTGCTGAGGGTGGCCCAGAGATCATGCAGCTTGAGACCCATTGGCACCCGCGTTTCAACTGGTACGGACCAACGGGCATAGGCACAGGACGCGGCATTGCTGGCTTCCGGCATTGGCATCAAATTCCTTTCCTGCGCGGTATGCCAGACCGAAAGCTTGATGCGATGGGCGATTTGATGTCGCATTGGATCGGTGAAGGCGAGTATGTCTGTGAAACCGGCTGGCCGAATATGCGCCTGACCCTCAGCGGCGATGGTTGGATGGGCTTGCCGCCGCTGGGTCAGGAAGTACTGATGCGCAGTTTAGATTTTTGGCGTGTGGAAAACGGGCTTATTCGAGAAAATTGGGTCTTGGTCGATTTACTGGATATTTACCGCCAGGTCGGAATTGATGTCTTCGCACGGCTCGCGGAATTCAACAAAGCCAAGCCCGGTGGATCCATCAGCCTTAACAATGGAATGCCGTTATGAATTTGCCGCAAACCCCAAGTTTTCATTTGACTGGCAAAAGGGCTCTGATCACCGGGGCATCTTCCGGCATTGGCCGGGCCTGCGCCGTTGCGCTTGCCGATTACGGTGCTGCGGTCACATTGGCCGCACGGCGCGTCGATCAACTGGAGAAGACGGCAGCGCAATTGCGGGATGCTGGTCAAACCGCCGAGGTGCTTGCGCTAGATGTCGGGGATATAGAGGCTACAGCAAGTGCGGTGGAGCGCCATGGTCCCTTTGACATTTTGATCAATTCCGCCGGCACGGCCCGCCATTCCAAAGCCACTGACACCACGCCTGAAGACTTTGATGCTGTGATGACTGTCAATTTGCGCGGCGCGTATTTCCTGTCCCAAGCTGTGGCGAAGGGGTTAATCGCGGCGGGGCGGCCGGGATCTTTGATCAATATCTCGAGCCAAATGGGCCATGTCGGCGGCATGGAGCGCGCGGTCTACTGCGCTTCAAAATTCGCCGTCGAAGGGTTCACGAAAGCTATGGCGATTGAATTTGGGC
>JAKMFM010000240.1 GCA_022425445.1 Planktomarina sp. | reverse complement strand
GCTCTTCATTCTGTTGCAGATCGTTGTATTTTGCTTGCTCTTCGGCGGTTTTCTTGAGTTTTGGGGCCATCTTGGTCGCGTACACATAGGGCTTGCATGCTGGCACATGGATTGCCGCCGCCAGGTGAAGCCAGCCTTTCAATTCGTCCTCGTCGCCGTGGCGCAATGACGGTTCGGCATAGGTTTCATCGAGGTAGTCGATAATGTCGTTGGATTCGATATGCACCACACCATTATCGATCAGAGTGGGGACAAGGCCATTGGGATTGATGCCGAAGTAATCGTCTGTGATGTTCTCTTTCTTCTTGAGATCAAGGTGATGGCTTTCCCAATCAAGGCCCTTTTCGATCAACGTCATCCGTACGCGCATGGAGCAGTTGGAAATGCCCCCATGATAGAGATGCAGGCCCTCAAAGCCTTCGACAGTTTTGTTCGTTGGTGTAATAATCGCCATGCTTTGAGTTGTCTTTCCACTGATTGGGGTCCGATAGTCTGGCTAAGGATCCAAAATTGGGCGCAAATGCCCGCACTTTGCGTCAAGCTTACCCTTTTTGGGATCCCATAACAAGAAATAATTGACTATATTGGGTCGTTTCATTTAGGTTTGTCTTGATTTCGGGATCCTGAACCGCGTTAATGATCCCAGCTTTAACTAACTGTCGCGGCGCATTTCAAGTCAGGCCTGCGACATTGCTTCAAGAGGGACATGACCATGCATCCGGAACTCAAAGCCCATCCAGAGTACTTTCAAAAAGAGATCGTGCAGCTTGCCGATAACGTCTATCAGGCCTTCGGATTTGCGGCTTCTAATGTCTATATGATCATCGGCGGCGATGGTTTGATCATCGTGGATACGTCCGAAACGACAACAGCAGCAGAGAATATTCTAGCAGAGTTTCGCAAGATCAGCGATCTGCCAATCAAGACGATTATTCTAACCCATTCGCACCGCGATCACGTCTCTGGCGCGAGTGTGTTTGCTGAAGGCGGCAGCCCTGAGATACTTGCGAGCACGCGCTATTCAGAGGACTCGCTCTTTGTTGCGTCGGATCATCCGCAACCTGTGAAAGCTATGCAGGCGCGCACGAAGCGTCAGTTCGGAATTGGTTTGTCTTATCCCGACGAGATTATTGGAATTGGCGTGGGCCCAGGTGCGCGGCCTCTTAAGGGCATGGGCGCAGGGTCGCTACCCCCGACACGACGCATCGGGGATGAGGGCGCAAAGCTTTCTGTGCATGGAATTGACTTGGAACTGGTCAGTGCACCGGGTGAGACGCCCGATCATATCGTTGTTTGGTATCCAGAGAAGAAAGTGCTGATCAGCGGTGACAATTTCTATCGCTCCTTCCCGGCTCTCTATCCACCCCGCGGCTCTGCATATCGCGATTTTGATGCTTGGGCGGATACGATGGATTTGTTGATGAGTTTTGGCCCCGATGTGCTTGGACCCGGTCACACCAAAGCAGTTTTTGGCGCGGATGCAATTAAAGATGCGCTGACAGATTACCGCGACGCGATCCGCCATATTGTGAATGAAACGCGCAATGGCATGGATGCGGGCCTCACGATTGATGAGTTGGCCGCAAGTGTGAAATTGCCGGATCATCTGGCGGAAAAACCATATTTGCGTGAATATTATGGTCGCGTGGAGTTCGCTGTACGCGCATACTTCGTGGGAACTTTGGGTTGGTTTGATGGCAATCCGACCTCGCTATCGCCGCTTGCGCCCAAGGATGAGGCGGCAAAAATCATTGCGCTCGCAGGTGGCGCTGCAAATGTGCTTGCCGCTGCGCAAAAGGCGCATGAGGATGGCGATTTTCAGTGGACCCTAGAGCTGGCAGACCGTTTGCTGAATTTAGGGCATGAGGTTGCTTTAGTGACGCAGTTGAAAGTCGATGCGTTGCGCGCGCATGCCGTGGCGCAGATTAATTGCCCAACGCGTCATTACTATATTCAAAGCGCGAAAGAGCTAGAGCAGGGCGCATAGACGCCTACAAGGTTAACCGCTCTCGTCGCGCTTGGCCTGTTGATGCTGGTCCTCGATAAGACCGATTTTCCAATAGCCTGAGATATATGTATCCGCGCGTGGCACATGTTTGTCGTTGGTGAGAAAGTCGCGCAAAGCTCGGATGACGGAAGATTCCCCCGCAATACACGTTTGCAGACGCCCTTCTGGCCAAGGCAAGGCTTTGATAAAGTCAACTTGTGCGTTGGAGGGTTTGTGTGGATCGGGATGGATCAACCAATGCATCTCCACCCCCTTGGGTGCGTCGATGTCTTGATGATCCTCAGGCGCTGTGATCTCAAAAACAGCGACACCTTTAGCGTCGCGCGGCATCGCTTCCAAGGCAACCGCAGCGACTGGAATTGCGGATGGATCAGCGGCAATGAGATACCAATCAGCGTTGAATTCAGCCACCTTTGCAGGGCTTGGACCCATAAACCCTATGAAGTCGCCTACTTTTGCATGACTTGCCCAACGCGAAGCGGGTCCTTGGTCGCCATGCACTACGAAGTCGATGCTCAACTCTTGCAGCGCCTCATCGAATTTGCGCACTGTATAAGTGCGTTTGATTGGAGGTGGGCCGTTTTGCAACCGTTCTAGAAATTGCGTTTTGCTCTCGCCGACATCAGGGATCATCAGTTTGCAATTTCCGCCGTCACGACCCGATGGAAAACCATCTAAGTCTGGTCCAGCAAACACAAC
>JAKMFM010000220.1 GCA_022425445.1 Planktomarina sp. | reverse complement strand
TTTATATGCCGAAGATGTTGCGATTTCCAAAATTGCAGCAGAGGTTGGCACGCCGTTTTATCTCTATTCATCCGCCACATTGCTGCGCCATTTTAAGCTTTTTGATGAAGCTTTGGATGGAATGGATCACTTGATTTGCTACGCAATGAAGGCGGCCTCTAACCAAGCAATCTTGACACTTTTGGGCGCGGCGGGTGCTGGGATGGATGTGGTGTCGGGCGGTGAATATGCGCGCGCCCGCGCAGCCGGCATTCCGGGCGATCGCATTGTCTTTTCAGGAGTGGGCAAAACCCGAGCGGAAATGACCGAGGTTTTGACCGGCGGTGTGCGGCAATTCAATGTAGAAAGTGAGCCGGAAATGCGCGCGCTGTCGGAGGTGGCAACCAAGCTGGGCAAAACTGCGCCCATTACCATTCGGGTCAATCCCGATGTGGATGCAAAAACCCATGCGAAAATTTCGACCGGTAAAAAAGAGGATAAATTTGGCATCCCGATCTCGCGCGCCCGCGAGGTCTATGCCATGGCCGCGCGCTTGCCTGGGCTGGAAGTTGTGGGGATTGATGTGCACATCGGTTCGCAGTTGACGGATTTGGCGCCCTATGGGGTGGCCTATGAAAAGGTTGCGGAACTCACCGAGCTGCTGCGTGCGGATGGCCATGATATTCGCCGCCTCGACCTGGGTGGCGGGCTTGGTATTCCCTACGAGAGCAACAACCAACACCCGCCCAGCCCTGAAGAATATTGCGCCTTGATCGCTGAGAAGGTGGGGCATTTGGGGTGCGAAATTGAGATTGAACCGGGCCGTTTTATTGCTGGTAATGCTGGGGTGTTTGTCTCGGAGGTTATCTATGTAAAACAGGGTGAAGATCGTGAATTTTTGATCGTTGATGGCGCGATGAATGACCTCATTCGTCCAGCTATGTATGACGCACATCACGACATTGTTCCGATCAACGCGCCGGCCGCTGGGACCGAATATCAAGCCTATGACGTGGTCGGACCCGTATGTGAAAGTGGAGACACTTTTGCCAAAGGGCGTTCTTTGGCGCCATTGAAAGCTGGAGATCTGATCGCCTTTCGCAGCGCTGGGGCGTATGGGGCTGTTATGGCCAGCGAATACAATACCCGCCCGCTGGTGCCTGAGGTCATGGTAAAGGGCGATCAATTTGCGGTGATCCGCCCAAGACCGAGCTTGGAAGATATCATTAACCGCGATATAATCCCTCAGTGGCAGTAAGTGGCCATGTACTGAGGGGCTTTGATGGCCAAACTGTTCTCCCGTAAGGTAATTTTTGCTCTTTGGTTGACCTTTGTTGGCCTTTGGGCGGAACGGATCATGCGCGCAGCTTGGCCGCTGCTCTCAACCTTAGCTTTTGGCATCGGCGTGACGCTTTTGGCCGCGCCAGATCTCTGGCCGCTCTCATTGCTTAAGCTGGCGGGGGGCATTTGGCTGCTCAGCGGGCTTTTTGGGCTGTGGTATTTTTTCAAACAGTTTTCCGCACCCAGCCTTGGCGCGGCGCTTGCGCGTTTGGATCAGAGCCTACCAGATCGCCCATTGGCGGCCCTGCGCGACCGACAGGCGCCCAGTCAAGACGATCCAGCCACGGCGGCGCTGTGGCAGGCCCATTTGGCGCAAATGCGCGCAGTGGTCGCCAAGGCACCGGCTGTTGGGCCGCAGTTGGATTTGGCGCCGCGAGATCCATTCGCGCTGCGGTATATCGCAGTTTTAGTGTTTGTCATCGGCGGGCTTTTTGGCTCGGTACAAGCTGTGCGCACAGGGCTAGGCCCCTCATCTGTGCCGATTGCAGCAGGGCCTCCATGGGAGGCATGGTTGCAACCGCCCGCTTATACCCGCCGTCCGGTAATCTATCTCAATGATGTGATTGGCGCTGAGTTGAGCGTGCCGCAAGATACGATGGTGCTGGCGCGCCTTTATGGAGATGCAGGCTTGCACACCGTTGAGGAAACGTTGTCGGGCCGCAGCGCTGGCACGTTTGATGCGGCAGATCCCAGTCAGCAATTTCTCGTGACGCGTTCTGGTCGATTGGAAATTTCTGGACCTGACGGCGCCGCCTGGCAACTGTCGATAGTCCCGGACACGCCCCCAGAGGTTGAGGTGATAGGCGAGGTCGAACGCGCAGCGGAGGGGAGTTTCTCGCTGCGCTTTACTGCGCGCGATGATGTGGCTGTCACAGCAGGCAGGGCAGTGGTGCAGCTGAATAGGGCAGAGGTAGATCGCCGCTACGGGCTGGCGGCCGAACCTGAGCCGCAGCCTGATATCGAATTGACCCTGCCATTGACCATTTCGGGTGATCGCGCAGAATTCGCTGAGGTTTTAACCGAGGATCTGTCCAAACATGTCTGGGCGCATTTGCCGGTCTTTCTGCGCCTCGAAGTGGAAGATATGCGCGGGCAGTTGGGACAATCGGCGGCGTTAGAGATGGCTTTGCCGGCCCGCAATTTCTTTGATCCGCTTGCCAAGGCTCTGGTTGAGCAGCGCCGAGATTTGCTCTGGGCTCACGACAACCAGCGCCGCGTGGTGCAAATCTTGCGCGCCATATCACAAGAACCCGAAGCGCTGTTCCGCGACATGGCGGATGCTGAAATTCTGACTCACATTATCCGGGATATAGATGCGGGTATGGATCCCAAGGACGCCGCCGAGTTGCTTTGGACCTTGGCGCTGGAGGTCGAGGACGGTGATTTGGCGCAGGCCGCACAAAAGCTCGCTCGGGCACAAGATAAGCTGGCCGAAGCGATTAGGAACGGTGCAACGCCAGAAGAAATTGCTCGGCTGATGGATGAATTGCGGCAAGCGCAGAAGGAATATTTCAAAGAATTTACCGAACGCAACCCGCCCTCTGAACAGCCCGAACGCCTGCCGAATGATGAGGCGATTTCAGAGAGCCAGCTGCAAGAAATGATGGAGCGTTTGCAGCAGCTTATTGAAGAGGGCCGTATGGCTGAGGCGCAAGAGCTTTTGGAAGAGATCAACCGTATGATGCAAAATCTCCAAATGACTCCGGGGCAACCGGGCAGCGACGGGCATGAGCGCCAAGACGGCCAAGAGGGAGGGGGGCAACAGATGGAAGATCTCGCCGATAGTTTGCGCCAGCAGCAAGAGCTGTCGGACCGAACCTTCCGTGATCTGCAAGGCCAAACACCGGGCGATCAACCTGGTGGCGGTGGGACAGAGGGCGGCACCGACGCTGGCGAAGAGGGGCCGTCCGCACAGGGCAGTTTGCCCGAGCAACAAAAACGATTGGAGCGTGAAGTGGAGCGGCAAAGGGGCAATTTACCCGGCGCAGGCACCGAAGCGGGGCAAGCAGCGCGCCGGGCGCTGGATGAGGCGGCTGAAGCCATGGATCAAGCCGCCGACAATCTGCGCGCGGGAGATCTTCCTGGCGCATTGGACAATCAATCCGAGGCCATTGACGCGCTGCGTGACGCCATGCGGCGTTTGGGCGAAACGCTGGATGAGCAGGCCGCACCCGGACAGGGTGCCACCCCCAACGATCGCCGCGCAGAGGGGCAATCGCAAAGCCCATCGACCCGCGACCCGCTGGGTCGCGATGTTGGGGGCAATGGACAATTGGGCGCAGGCGAACAGATGGTGCCGCAAGAGGAATTGCGTCTGCGCTCGCAAGAATTGATGGAAGAAATTCGCCGCCGTGCCGGTGCGTTGGAGCGCCCAGAAGAGGAGCGCAACTATCTCCAACGGTTGTTGGATCGCTTCTAGTTGGCCCCGGCACAAAATTGAACGCCTGTCTCAGAGGCTAAAACTCATACGATAGTCCAAAATGGCCTGCAAGCCATTCTGTAGCCATTGGCGTAGATCATCGATCAAAAATACATAGGCATTGATTCGATCGGTTTGGCTGGGGAAATTTTGGGTGATTTGCGGCGCAAAAATATAAATCGCCGTCAGCGCACTTAGGATCAAAAACGCCGCGACGGTGCCGCGTTGCTGGCTGTCGAGCGGAGCAACCTCCTCTGGTGCCTTGCTTGGCATGACGGGTTTTGTCAGGGCGGGCGTCTCATCAGCTTGGGTGACGAGCGGCGAAATTTCAACTGTATCAATGGGTGGTAGGTTTTTAGAGGGCGGCGCCGGTCTCGGCAGCTCTTGTGTCGTGGGGGCTTGCTTGGGCGCTGTTTCCTGTGCTCCGCGTGTTTCGGCCTCGCGGGCCTTCATCTCGCGTTGCACTTCCTGCTGCAGGATGCTGCTGACCTTGGGATCCATCGTGGCCCGCGCGCGCACCGGTGTGTTGGCTTGGGCAAACCAAGTCTCTTGGCAAGCGGAGCATTGCACATCCCGTCCCTCTGCTGGAATTACATCGTTGGGAATTTCATATTCCGCATCGCATTTGGGGCAGAGTAAACGCACCGAGGCCTCGATTCTTTTTCGTGTCCAAAATGTAGACGACATCGATACTGTAACGCTACAGGTGACGCACTGAAAGTAACATCCTTTTATCATAACTTGCAAATTCCTGCCGATGTCCTGAGGCGGCGTTTTAAAGCGCGGTAACATAGGCCAATGAAGATGGTTTTGCCGAGCCTTTGCTGCTATACCAAGAGCTAGAAACCGATAAGGAGCCGTTATGGCCTATGCAGTGCAATGGATTCGCTCTTTGCTGTTCAATATTCAGATGTATGTGGCAATGGTCATTGTGGCCATCGTCTTTCTGGTTCCCATGATCCTCAGCCAAAAAGGCGCCTCACTGGCCGCCAATGTCTATTGCTGGTGGGTGGTCTGGTCCGCGCGTTGGATGATTGGCCTCAAAGTCCAAGTGCGCGGAACCGTCCCAAAAGGCGAGGTTTTGATTGCAGCGAAACACCAATCTTTTTTCGATATCATTGTCATATTTAATTGCCTGGATCGGTCAAAATTTATCATGAAGCGGCAGCTGCTGTTTACCCCCATTGTTGGTCAATATGCCTATCGGTTGGGTTGCGTGCCGGTGAACCGTGGCAAGGGTGCGGCAGCCATTCGTAAAATGGTGGCGGATGTCGCGTCCGGTCGGGTGGCACCGGGGCAGTTGGTGATCTATCCGCAAGGTACGCGGGTCGCGCCGGGGGACAAGAAAGTCTATAAAATGGGCTCGGGTGTCTTATACCGAGAATTGCAGCAAGACTGCGTGCCTGTGGCCTTAAATACCGGAATTTTTTGGCCAAAGCGCAGCGTTTACCGCGCGCCGGGCATCGCGACTGTGGAGTTTATGGAAGCGATCCCAAAGGGCAAACCTGTGGCGGAGTTCATGCAATTGATGGAAGCCGCTGTGGAGGGACGTTCACGCGAATTGATGGCTGAAGTGGGGTTTTATGAGTGACGATAAAACAAAAATGCGATTTGGATACAGTATTATATATGTTTCGGATGTGCCTAAAACTTTAGAGTTTTACGAAGCGGCGTTTGGGTTGCAAACAGGCTTTCTCCATGAAAGCCAATTTTACGGCGAGCTAGAAACTGGGGAAACAACATTGGCTTTTGCGGCCGATGAGGTGGCCAAGCTGAGCGGACTGTCTGTGCGCGCCAATCGGGCAAATGAGACAGCGGCGGGTTATGAGATTGCCCTTGTCACTGAGAATCCAAAAAGCGCTTTTGAACGGGCGGTCAATGCTGGGGCGTGTCCCGTGACGGCGCCGGAGACCAAACCTTGGGGACAGATTGTGGCCTATGTCCGCGATAACAACGGCTGTATTGTCGAAATTTGTTCGCCGATCGAAAAAGCCAGTGGCGAGGTATGATGGCGGACCAAATCACAACTGTCTCCCAACTTGAAGCGCTTTATGACAGGCCCTCGCGCAACAGTTTGGTCAAAGTTGCCCAGCATATCACGCCGGAATATGGCGCTTGGATTGGCGCCTCGCGGTTTTGTATTCTGAGCACAGTGGGCACTGATGGTACCGATGGCAGCCCCCGCGGAGATGAGGATCCAGTTGCGTGGATTCAAGATCCGCAGACCCTGCTTATGCCTGATTGGCGCGGCAACAACCGTTTGGATTCCTTGCGCAACATCGTCGGGGATGGACGGGTGTCACTCGTGTTCATGGTGCCTGGGAAGTCTAATGTGGTGCGCATCAACGGCCAGGCCCATCTTTCGGTGTCAGCCGCGCATCTTGCGATGTTTGAGCGCAAGGGCCAGCTGCCGCGCTGCGTGATGGTGGTCTCCGTATCCGAGGTTTATGGCCAATGCGCCCGGGCGATCATCCGGTCAAGGCTGTGGGATGGTCAGGCCGGGCCTGATCTGCCAAGCATGGGCGATATCTTGCAGGCGCAAACTGCGGGAGAGCCGGAGCAATCGGCACGGATCGACAGCGCGGCCTATGAGAAAGACTGGCGCGCCCGGGTGACAAAATCCCTTTGGTGAGCTGGGTGTGAGTCTTAGCTGGCCAAACCTTTGGTGCCTATATCGAGAAATTTTTGCCGCCTGTCTTGCATCAAACTGTCTGGCTTTTTCCGGCCGAGCTCGTCGAGTAATTTGGCCAAAGTCTGTCCAACCGCTTGCATGGTAGATTTGGGGTCGCGATGCGCGCCGCCCTTTGGCTCCGCAATGATTTGGTCACAGATGCCTAAAGTCGCGAGATCCTGCGCCGTGAGACGCAGCGCCTCTGCCGCCTCGCGCATTTTCTCTGCATCTTTCCATAGGATGGACGCGCAGCCTTCCGGACTGATAACAGAGTAAATTGAATGCTCGAGCATGACCAACCGGTTTGCTGTGGCAAAGGCCACCGCCCCACCGGATCCGCCTTCGCCGATGATGACGGAGATCAACGGCACTTTCAGCTGTAGGCACTTTTCCGTCGACCGGGCGATGGCCTCTGATTGACCACGTTCCTCGGCGCCTTTTCCGGGAAAGGCGCCGGGGGTGTCGACCAGGGAGATAATCGGCAGGCCAAAACGGTTGGCCAGATCCATCAACCGAATGGCTTTGCGATAGCCTTCCGGCCGCGCCATACCAAAATTGCGAGCAATGCGGGACTTGGTATCGTGGCCTTTTTCATGGCCAATAACCATAACAGGACGGTCGCCCAGACGGGCCAACCCGCCCATGATGGAATGATCGTCAGCAAAATTTCGATCCCCGGCCAGCGGAGTGTATTCTTGGAACAGCTCTTGAATATAGTCTTTACAGTGGGGCCGATCTGGATGGCGTGCCACCTGACATTTGCGCCAAGGGGTGAGCTTAGAATAAAGCTCATCGAGCATAGTATGCGCTTTTTGATCGAGCGCCTTGGCCTCGGCTTCAATATCCATATCATCATTGTCACGGCCCATCGCGCGCAGCTCTTCAGCCTTGCCTTCGATTTCCGCCAAAGGGCGCTCAAATTCAAGATAGTTGGTCATGTCTGGCCTCTAAATCACGATTTGAAACCTATATGACCCCGGCGGCCCCAAAGTGCAACAGAACTGCGTCAGGTCGGCAAGTTTTGCCCGAGGGTGCCTCTTCAGGCGCCGTTTATCATTTCATATTGCCGAACAATCACTTCAGCTTGTTTGATCGAGGCGATATCGACCAAACGGCCTTTGTAGACCGTGGCGCCTTCGCCGTTTTCTTTGGCCTGCTGCATGGCGGCGAGGATGTCGCGGGCCTCTGCGACAGCTTCCTCAGAAGGGGTGAAAACCTCATTGGCCAATGCAATTTGCTTGGGATGGATCGCCCACTTTCCAACCATGCCGAGGGTGGCGCAACGGCGCGCCTGGGCGCGGTACCCCGCGTCATCGCTGAAATCGCCAAAGGGTCCATCAACTGGCAACACCCCATGGGTGCGACAGGCCGCAACGATCGCCGCCTGTGCCCAGTGCCACGGATCTGACCAATATTGAGTCTCGCCATGCTGCATGTAATAATTTTCTTGCGTGCCGCCGATGCCAGTGGTCTGCATGCCCATGCTGGCGGCGAAATCTGCCGCACCCAAGGACATGGCCACAAGCCGCGGTGAGCTGGCGGCAATCTCTTCGACATGCGCCAGACCTGCGGCGCTTTCGATAATCACTTCAAAGGTGATGGGCTTGCGGCGACCCTTGGCCGATTCAATGGCCGTGGCCAAAGCATCCACAGCATAGACATCCGCGGCACAGCCAACCTTTGGGATCATGATTTGATCAAGGCGATCTGAGCCGCGTTCCAAGAGATCCACAACGTCACGGTACCAATAGGGGGTGTCGAGACCGTTGATCCGCACTGAGAGGGTTTTGACTCCCCAATCAACGTCATGGGTCGCTTGGATGATGTTTTCGCGTGCGCTGTCTTTGTCGCTCGGCGCCACGCTGTCTTCGAGATCAAGATTGATGATGTCGGCCGCGCTGACAGCCATCTTTTCAAACAGAGCAACCCGCGAGCCGGGGCCAAACAATTGGCAACGATTGGGGCGAGAGGCAGGTGTGGGTTGCAAGCGAAATGACATATTGGACCTCGGGTAAGGAAATTTCAAGATTGGATTGCTTTGCAATATAATCTTGCGCGACCGGTCGCAAGCGCAATTGTGTCACCCAAGATCCCTAGTATGATTCTGCGGCGAATGCCGGTTGGATGGGCCAGAAGCCCTGGCAAAGATGTATTGCAACAATAAATTTCTATTATTGGCCTAAAAATAGAATATACTGCCACTATACGGTAATTTTCTGCCCAATAATGGGTGAAATTTCTCCATATGTGACGTAAATTGCGCGCAATAGCACTAGGAGATTGCCATGATCAAGACCCCCTATCTTTTGTTTCTCGGCGATGCGCCAGATCAGCTCGCCGCCAAAGTTGCCATTGGCATTAAAGATTGGCGCCCAGAAAATGCGGTCGCGCAGTTCCGAATGGAGGGATGCGGCGCGGATCTTGGCATTGCAGATATGTCCTTGCAAGAGGCGAAGGATGCAGGGGCCAAGACCTTGGTCATTGGTGTGGCAAATCGTGGTGGCATTATTTCTGAGGCCTGGAAAGTGGTGCTGAAGGAAGCCTTATCCATGGGCTATGATCTCGCGTCAGGTTTGCACAATTTGCTTCGCGATGAGGCGGATTTGGTGGAAACCGCTGCAAAATTTGGATGCGCATTGCATGATGTGCGCATACCCTCTGTGCAATATCCGATCGCCAATGGCATCAAGCGCAGCGGTAAAAGATGTTTGACGGTTGGTACGGATTGCTCTGTCGGCAAAATGTACACGGCGATGGCGATGGATGCGGAGATGCGCAAGCGCGGGTTGAAATCGAGCTTCCGCGCAACGGGGCAAACGGGGATTTTGATCATGGGTGGCGGTGTGCCACTGGACGCGGTGATTGCTGATTTCATGGCGGGTGCGGTGGAATATTTAACACCAGACAATGATGCGGATCATTGGGATCACATCGAGGGACAAGGCAGTTTGTTCCATGTGTCTTATTCTGGCGTGACCATGGCGCTTATTCATGGCGGGCAGCCTGACGTACTGATTTTGGGCCATGAGCCGACGCGCACCCACATGCGCGGGTTGCCGGACTATCAACAGCCCAGCTTGGAGGAGCTGCGCGATATGGCATTGGCGCTGGCGCGGGTGGCCAATCCGGCCTGCCAGGTTGTAGGGATATCGGTCAACACTCAACATATGTCTGAGGCCGAGGCCATAAGTTACTTGGCCGAAGTCGAAGAGCGCATGGGACTTCCAACAGTGGATCCCATCCGCATCGGTGCTGGCCGTTTGGTTGATGCGATACAAGCGCTTTGATCCAAAGGAGCGGCGCCTAGCGGCGCCGTACAACTCTACGCCTGTCGCACGGCGCTGCCGCTTGACAGGCCCGGGCTGCCGCGACAGCCTATGCGGCAAAGGACATAAGGATGGGTATGCGGATCACGGTTCAGCCAGAGACGTTTCAATTGGCGCAGGTTTTCACAATTTCGAGGGGGTCGCGCAGTCAGGCGGAAGTTTTGACCGTTCGGATTGAGAAAGACGGGGTTATCGGCTGGGGCGAATGTGTGCCTTATGCGCGCTATGGCGAAAGCTTGGCTTCGGTGACTGCGCAGATCGACGCGCTGGGCGACATCACGCATGAGGAGCTGGGTGAGGCTCTGCCGGCGGGTGCAGCGCGCAACGCGGTGGATTGTGCCTTTTGGGATCTACAGGCAAAGATCAGCGGCGTGCCAGTGGCGCAACGAATTGGCTTGCAAGATCTTCAACCGCAAATCACTGCCTATACCCTGTCTTTGGACCTTCCGGAGGCGATGGAGCGTCAAGCCAAGCTTCATGCGCATCGGCCTTTGCTGAAAATCAAGTTGGGCACGCCCGATGATATGCCTCGGCTCGAGGCGGTGCGGCGCGGGGCGCCCCGGGCACGGATTATTGTAGACGCCAATGAAGGATGGAGCGCGGAGGTTTACTCAGATCTTGCGCCGCATTTGCTGCGCCTTGGTGTCGAATTAGTTGAACAACCTTTGCCAGCATCAGAGGATCACGCGCTCTTGGGCCTCGCGCGGCCATTGCCGATTTGCGCCGATGAAAGCTGCCATGACCGGAGCTCTTTGCCGCATATGCGTGAGAAGTATGATTATGCCAATATAAAATTGGACAAGACGGGCGGCTTAACAGAAGCCCTTGCCCTGCGCGATGCTGCGTTGGAGGCAGGGTTTGGTTTGATGGTGGGGTGCATGGTTGGTAGTTCGCTGGCGATGGCACCGGCCGTGCTATTGGCGCAGGCCGCGCAGTTCACCGATCTTGACGGGCCGCTGCTTTTGGCCGAAGACCGCGACCACGCTTTGAAATTTGACGCAGACGGTGTGCATCCGCCCGTCGCAGCTTTGTGGGGATAGACCAATGACACGCACCGTATATGTAAACGGTAAATATTTGCCGGAAAATGAAGCGACCGTTTCAATTTTTGACCGAGGTTTCTTGTTTGCGGACGGAGTCTATGAGGTAACGTCGGTTTTGGATGGGAAGCTGATTGATTTTGATGGCCATGCAAAACGCCTTGCGCGTTCCTTGGGCGAGCTGGGCATGCGCAACCCGATTGAGACCGAAGATTTGCTTGAGGTGCACCGAGAATTGGTGCGGGCGAACAACATCATTGAGGGGCTGATCTATTTGCAGATCACCCGTGGCGCTGCGGCGGACCGAGATTTTACTTATCCAAGTGACGACACGCCGCCGACCCTCGTTTTGTTCACTCAAAACAAACCTGGCCTGGCAGATAGCCCGATGGCCAAGGTCGGCATTAAGGTGATCTCTATTGAGGACCAGCGCTGGGCCCGCCGCGATATCAAGACGGTGCAACTGCTCTATCCTTCGATGGGTAAGATGATGGCCAAGGCGGCCGGCTGTGACGATGCTTGGATGGTTGAGGATGGAGCGGTCACAGAGGGCACTTCGAACAACGCCTATATCGTCAAAGGTGGCAAGATCATCACCCGACATCTGTCGAACGACATTTTGCATGGCATCACCCGTGCTGCCGTTTTGCGGTTTGCCCGCGAAGCGCAAATGGAGGTGGAAGAGCGCGCCTTTACTGTGGCCGAGGCACAGGATGCGGATGAGGCCTTTTTCACATCTGCTTCCGCTTTTGTTATGCCTGTAGTCGAGCTGGATGGGGCTGCGATTGGCACGGGCGCACCCGGTCCTGTGGCCACACGGTTGCGGGAAATCTATCTGGACGAGTCGCGCAAAGTGGCAATTTAACCGCATATTGCAGGCGCCTCACGCTGGAGCGCCTGCTTTGTCTTGCTCGAATCTAGGAAATACAGTTTCTTTGCCGAGCAAGGGTAGTGCTGTGGCTTTCAGAACGAAATTTGGATTAATAGCGTTTTGCGCCGGATTGAGCGCTTTGGGATGGTTGGCCTATACCAGTTGGCTGGACCGCATCGAAGCGCGTATTTTGCAAAGGGTCAACCTGGATGGGTTTGATGAGCTGGCCCACCCGTTGCAAGTCTCTGTCAATGGGCGCGTGGTGACCGTGTCAGGATGGATCAA
>JAKMFM010000212.1 GCA_022425445.1 Planktomarina sp. | reverse complement strand
AGGTAGAGTAGACCCGGGTGTTAGTCTCCTCGTCGTCCCATGTTCGGTAAAACGCGCCAACACGTCCAAACGCTGCTTCATATTCTGTTCTAAACCCGTACCCGCGGTTGTCATAGGTATCGACCTTCTCTGCTGGAACCATACCCTCGACAAATAATCTATCCGCCAAATGTGATCCAAAAGTGATGTTCGATTCTTGCCAGCTTGGGTTGTTCTCGGAGGTTCGCTGAATGTAGCGCAGCCCATATTGGTTTCGACCGACCTAAAACCCAAGGTTAAGATTGGCGCGTCTTTTTGTGTCGCTGGTCGAGTTCTGATTGAGATAGCGTAATCGGCTTTCTGAATAGGTCCATCCCGATGCTGATGCGCTTATCGGAATTGAGGCGATCATCGTCAGCGCTACGCATGTGTGTTTCATCTGTGTCTCCTGCCATTGCGCACAAACCCAAGCCCTAAGCCCGTGGAGATGACCTGGAGCCAGGTGTTCTGCGTCTTGCGCTCGTTCGTGTGCGGTAGACATAGCCGTGCGGTGATGAAAAAATTGCTAATAGCTGACAAAAAAAACCGTACATTTGTAGAAATTTTTCGAATAATGCGACCACGAGAATTTCAATTCTTACTAAAATGACGATCATGGTGAAATAAAAAAACCCAAATCGGTCATTTTTTGTCAGAAAATTTATAAAACCCGGTTGACGCTCCTATTGGCCGGCCATAAGTTAGCGTCTGAGAAGGAAACCAAGGCATGATCGATATGAACAAAATCGTTGTCATGCGGCAAAAGGGCCGTTGTTGATACCCCACCCATGGTATTCGCCGCGCCCTTGCCCCCAGAAACTGGGGGTTTTTTTATGCCAAGAAAGAAAGTGAATTGAGATGACCCAAACAATGTCCGGCGCAAAAATGGTTGTACAGGCCTTGATTGATCAAGGGGTTGATACGGTGTTTGGATACCCCGGCGGCGCTGTTCTGCCGATTTATGATGAAATTTTTCTACAAAATAGCATCAAGCACTTTCTGGTGCGCCATGAACAAGGTGCGGTGCATGCCGCGGAGGCCTATGCGCGCTCGACCGGTAAGCCTGGAGTGGTTCTTGTCACCTCAGGTCCAGGCGCAACCAATGCGGTCACAGGTCTGACCGATGCTCTGATGGACAGCATTCCGTTGGTTGTGCTGACAGGGCAGGTGCCAACCTTCATGATCGGCTCGGATGCGTTTCAGGAGGCCGATACGGTTGGAATCACGCGCCCATGCACAAAACATAATTGGCTGGTCAAAGACACGGACGCTTTAGCGCACACTCTTCATACTGCCTTTCATGTCGCTTGTTCCGGTCGGCCGGGACCGGTTTTGGTGGACATCCCCAAAGATGTGCAATTTGCCAATGGCACCTATGAAGGGCCGGCAAAAATAAAATCGCATTACCAACCCCAGCTCAAAGGTGATCTGGATGCGATCACGGCCTTGGTCGAGGCCATGGAAACTGCGCGGAAACCAATTCTCTACACCGGTGGCGGGGTTATCAACTCGGGTCCGGTTGCCAGCCAATTGCTGCGCGAATTGGTCGAGGCCACTAATTTCCCGATCACGTCAACCCTTATGGGGCTTGGCTGTTACCCCGGTAACGGCGACAACTGGCTGGGCATGCTGGGCATGCATGGTCTGTATGAAGCAAATATGGCGATGCATGATTGCGATCTGATGATCAATATTGGCGCAAGATTTGATGACCGGATCACCGGTCGCCTCGATGCTTTTAGCCCAGGGTCAACCAAAGCGCATATCGATATTGATGCGTCCTCAATCAACAAAGTGATCCATGTCGATATTCCGATCCTAGGAGACGTGGCGCATGTGTTGGAAGATATGCTTAAAGTGTGGAAGGCCCGTGGGCGTAAGACAAACTCCAAAGCGCTGAAAACTTGGTGGGCGGAGATTGACGGTTGGCGTAAAATTCGCTGCCTTGATTATGCCGCGGACAGCAAAGTCATCAAGCCGCAATATGCGCTTGAGCGTCTCGAAGCGCTGACGAAAGACCATGATCGTTACATCACGACAGAAGTTGGCCAGCATCAGATGTGGGCGGCGCAATATATGACCTTTAACGATCCTAATCGCTGGATGACCTCTGGCGGGCTTGGCACGATGGGGTATGGGGTTCCGGCCTCCATTGGGGCGCAGGTGGCCCATCCGGGCAGTCTGGTGATCAACGTGGCTGGCGAGGCCAGCTGGTTGATGAATATGCAAGAAATGGGCACGGCCATGCAATATGGCTTGCCTGTGAAACAGTTCATTTTGAACAATGAACGCCTTGGCATGGTGCGCCAATGGCAAGAGTTGCTGCATGGCGAGCGTTATTCGCAAAGCTGGTCCGAGTCCTTGCCTGATTTTGTGAAATTGGCGGAGGCTTTTGGTGCCAAAGGCATTTTGTGTTCAGACCCGGCGGATCTCGATGAGGCCATTATGCAAATGCTGGCCTATGATGGTCCGGTGATCTTTGATTGTTTGGTGGAAAAACATGAAAACTGTTTCCCGATGATTCCATCAGGCAAAGCGCATAACGAAATGCTTTTGGGCGACGCTGCCATCAAAGGCGCCATCGACGCTTCCGGTTCGGTATTGGTTTAAGGAGAGATCAAATGAACGCATTGAACATTACCAAAGGCACGTCTTCGAAATCCGCCTATAACCTGCGCTCTGGTCATGCCGATCTGAATGAGCGTCACACCTTGGCTGTGCTTGTGGCCAATGAGCCGGGCGTTTTGGCGCGTGTCATTGGCCTGTTTTCGGGACGAGGTTATAATATCGAGAGCCTGACTGTGGCGGAAGTGGATCACGAGGGTCACACCAGCCGGATCACCATTGTCACCAGCGGCACGCCGCAAATCATCGAGCAGATCAAGGCGCAGCTGGGCCGGATCATCCCGGTGTACGATGTGCATGACCTTACAGTTGAGGGCCCCTCGGTGGAGCGGGAATTGTCTTTGTTCAAAGTCAGTGGCAAGGGCGAAAAACGCGTTGAGGCGCTGCGCCTTGCCGATGTGTTCCGCGCCAATGTCGTGGACAGCACCCTAGATAGCTTCACCTTTGAAGTTGTGGGTAGTCCAGAGAAAATCGATGCTTTCGCGGATCTTATGCGTCCACTCGGATTGGCAGAGATGGCCCGCACGGGTGTGGCAGCACTCTCGCGCGGTTAAATCCGCGCGTTGTAAATCTGGGCCCGTAAGGTCAAAAATCGACATCCAAGCGTCGCAGAGGCGGGGTTTTGGTCGCGCCGAGAAAAGTTTTGCGCGCAATTCGGGCGTAACTCCAAAGAAAACGGAGTTCGCCATGGCCAAAGATTATATACAAACCAATATTTCTTCGGTTCAGCAATCGGTGGAGCGGGCCAACGGTTTGGCCAATGCCCATTATATTGATCCAGCTGTCTTTGCCGAAGAAAGCGAGGCCGTGCTCAAGGCCACTTGGGCTGGGCTTGCGGTCGGTGCGGATGTGCCAAATCCAGGCGATGCCAAACCGATCCAATTTCTTGGCATGCCGCTGCTTCTGTTGCGCGACAAGGACGGTGAGTTACGGGTGTTTGAGAATATCTGTCGCCATCGCGGTATGCAATTGGTGCATGAAGCGAAAACAATTGAAGGGGCAATTCGCTGCCCCTATCATTCTTGGTGTTATTCCACCAAGGGTAAGCTGGTCTCGACCCCGCATGTGGGCGGCGCGGGCCACAACACCCATCCAAGCATTGTCAAAGACGATCTCGGCCTCAATGAGGTGCGCAGCTATGTTTGGCGCGATGTGGTTTTCATCAACATATCTGGCGCGGCGCCAGAGTTTACAGAGGTGCATGCCGATCTTATCGCGCGTTGGTCGGAATTCGACAGCCCGCTATACCACGGTGGGGCGGACAGCCGGTTTGAGCTGGAGATCGCGGCAAATTACAAACTTGCGGTGGAAAATTATTGCGAAAGCTATCATTTGCCTTGGGTGCATCCGGGGCTCAACAGCTATTCGCGGCTGGAAGACCACTACAACATCGTCGAATACGGCAAATTCTCTGGACAGGGCACGCTGATTTATCGGCAATTTAAGGTGGAGGATGGCGCGCCTGCCTTTCCAGATTTTCCGGGTCTATCTGAGAAATGGAACGAAGGTGCGGAATATATTACCGTCTACCCCAATGTCCTTTTGGGCGTGCAGCGGGATCACGCCTTTGCCATCGTGCTTGAACCGAAAGCGCATGATAAAGTGGTTGAGCATATCCACCTGTACTATGCCACCGACAACACCGAGGCGAAAAATCGCGTGGTGAATACGCAGCAATGGAAAAAAGTCTTCGAAGAAGATATTTTCGTTGTCGAAGGTATGCAATCAGGGCGGCACGCGCCGACTTTCGACGGGGGGCGTTTTAGCCCGGTTATGGATGAGCCGACCCATTGTTATCACGATTGGGTGGCGGGCAAAATTTCGGTCCATCGTGGCTGAAAGGGATGCCGCACTTGATGCTTTGATTCTCAATGCCCATGCCCGCGATGATCGCACGGCGCTTGTGTGCCTTTATACCCAGGCAGCGGATCTGGCCAGCGACGTGGATCGCGAATGCTTCTTTTTGACCTACGCACATATATACGCCCTAGAGCTTGGTCATCCAAGCCGAGAGAGCCTGTGCACCCGACTATCTGCCTTCGGGCGGGAATGAGCGAGCCGTCATAGGGTCGGCACAACATTTGATTGCACGGTTGAAAACACCAAGTTGCCGGCCCGGTGTCGCCACCGGCCGGCCACGATCTGCCATTATGTTCTATTGGACAGAGGTGTTAAATCTAATCGGACGCATGATGGGCCGCTCGGTTGACAACAACCGTTGCCAAAATAAGATCCACCAAGCCTTGTTTTCGAGAGGTGATCAGAATCAAGATCACCGAAACGATGTGTAGGCTGGTGGCATAGGCGATCATGGTACCGGCTGTATGCAAAAGCGCATAAAGCCCATCGAAGGGCTGGCCGTGTTGTTTGAGAAATTCGATGCCTGTCATCCGCATACCCATGGTGGAAGAGTATATCGCGAGGCCAAGGAACCGATAGAAAAATGCCACAATGAGCCAGAGACCCGCAAAAAAGAAAAAACCAATCCCCAAGGTCAGCAGGCTGATAAGGAAAGTGATGAAAGTGATGGCTACGGCGTCAATAAACCAAGCGATGAGACGCTTGCGGTTCACATCATAATAATAGGCGAAGTGTTCAATAGGATCAGGTAAATCGGTCATAATCAATCTTTCGCAATGGCACTCCGCCCGAGAGGGGCGGAGCGGGATCGTGGGTTAAGCCTCAGACTGGGCAGATTCATCATGTGTCTTGCGGCTCTGGTCTTTCATGAATTCGTCAAATTCTGATCGATCCTTAGCCGCCCGAAGACGGTTCATGAAGGCTTCAAATTGGAGTTGCTCTTCTTCAAGCCGGCGCAGTGTGTCGGCATTATAGGCGTCAAATGCAGTATTGCCGCTCGAGCAATCGCGCCGGTAAAAAGATTTTGCGCGTGAACAAGTCTTAGAGTTTGAAAACATGCGATTGCTCCAGATCATATAAAATAGAAGGGCGAGACCCAGGGGCCAGAAAAAGACGAACCCAAGGATCATCGCGGCGAGCCAGGCGCCTTTGCCTTTGCGGTCCATCCAGTTTTCACAAGCCGCGACCCATCCGTCTTTTGCAGAGG
>JAKMFM010000209.1 GCA_022425445.1 Planktomarina sp. | reverse complement strand
AAGCGCTGGCCACCGAGCTGCTGGTGCTGAGCGACGCCGAGCAGAGCTTCTGCTTCTCTGGCCTGCGCGCTGCACCGATCCCATCCCTGTTGCGCGGATTTTCTGCCCCGGTGATCTTACAGCGCAAGACCAGCCCGGCCGAACATTTGGTGCAGCTGACCCATGATCCAGATCTATTCAACCGCTTTGAAGCCAGTCGCGAGCTGGGCAAATCGGTCCTGCTGGCCATGCTGCAAACAGAGGCGGCGCCCGATGACGCCTATTGCACAGCCTTATTACAAGTAATGGTCAATGAGGACCTCGATCCAGCCTTCCGCGCCATGTGCTGCACCCTGCCCAGTCAAGATGAGATCGCCAAAACTCTTACAGAGCAGGGCCAGACCCCTGATCCCGTTGCGATCGACGCAGCTTTTCATCGTCTGTCCGAGCATTTGGCGCGCCAAGGTCAGGACGCCCTTCGCGCGCTTTATCACGCCCATCAGCTCGCGGGGCCCTTTTCCCCAGATGCGGCCAGCTGCGGCGCACGCGCGCTGAGCGCTCTGGCCTTGCGCCTGATTAGCTATGTCGAGGGCGGCACATTGGCCGCAAAGCAATTTGCGACGGCCAACACCATGAGCTTACAACTTCCAGCGCTTGGCAATCTCAATCGACACGGTCAAGGCTCTGAAGCAATCTCACAATTTTATCAGCAATGGCGCCATGAGCGTCTGGTGATCGACAAATGGTTCAGTCTACAAGTCAGCACTTGCCCGGCCAGCCAAGCGGTGAATGTTGCGCGCAATTTGCTGAAACACCCGGATTTTACTTTGAAAAATCCAAACCGTTTCCGCGCCTTGGTTGGAGCCTTGGCCATGACGCCGGCGGCATTTCACCAAGCAGACGGATCTGCCTATGCGCTGGTGGTCGATCAGCTGATTGCACTGGACGATATAAATCCACAACTCTGCGCGCGCATGACCACCGTCTTCGAAACTTGGCGTCGCTATGATGGCGCCCGTCAAGAGCTGATGCGCGCTGCACTTTGCCGCCTTGCCGCCAAGCCCAATCTGTCGCGAGACACAAAGGAGATGGTCACTCGGCTTATGGATGCCTAAATCATCATGATCGGTCAGGCGCATCTTGTCGAGCGAGGCTGTTCACCGTAGAACACGGTCGAAGCACAAGATTTATCGGGGCAATGCTATGCTGGACCAAACTTTTGAGACACCCAAACCCAAGGTCATTGCCGGGGCAAAACATGATTGGGAACTGGTGATCGGCCTAGAGGTGCATGCGCAGGTGACCTCTAAAGCCAAGCTCTTCTCCGGTGCCTCTACGCAATTTGGTGCCGAGCCAAACTCAAATGTCGCCTTTGTGGACGCCGGTATGCCCGGTATGTTGCCCGTCATAAATGAAGAATGTGTCGCGCAAGCGGTGCGCACGGGGCTTGGCCTGAAGGCACAGATAAACACATTCTCAGCCTTTGATCGCAAAAACTACTTCTACCCAGACTTGCCACAGGGCTATCAAATCAGCCAGCTCTATCACCCGATTGTGGGAGAGGGCGAAGTGTTCGTCGAATTAGGAGACGGAACGGCGCGCTTGGTCCGCATTGAACGCATCCACCTCGAGCAAGATGCCGGAAAGTCAGTGCATGATATGGATCCCAACAATTCCTTTGTGGATCTCAACCGCACTGGAGTTGCACTGATGGAAATCGTCAGCCGTCCCGACATTCGCGGCCCCGAAGAGGCGGCCGCCTATGTCACAAAGCTACGCCAAATCATGCAATACCTCGGCACCTGCGATGGCAATATGCAAAACGGCAGCCTTCGAGCTGATGTTAATGTATCGGTTTGCCGACCAGGAGACTACGAAAAATATCAAGCGACGCAAGATTTCTCCCACCTCGGGACGCGCTGCGAGATTAAGAACATGAACTCTATGCGCTTCATGCAAGCGGCGATTGACTATGAAGCCCGTCGGCAAATCGCGATATTGGAGGATGGCGGAGAGGTGGTCCAAGAAACCCGGCTTTATGATGCGGATAAGAACGAAACCCGCTCCATGCGTTCCAAAGAGGAAGCGCATGATTATCGCTATTTCCCCTGCCCTGACCTGCTGCCCTTGGAGATTGAACAAGAGTGGATCGATGATCTTGCAGCCCAGCTTCCAGAGCTGCCAGATAATAAAAAATCCCGCTTTATTAAAGATTTTGGTCTCTCCAACTATGACGCGAATGTCTTGACGGCGGAAACGCAGAACGCCAGCTATTTCGAAAAAGTGGCTCAAGGACGGGACGGAAAGGTTGCGGCCAATTGGGTCATCAATGAACTGTTTGGCCGGATGAAAAAAGATGACGTCACAATCGCCAATTGCCCGGTTAGCCCCGATCAACTTGGCGGTGTTATTGACCTGATCGCTAGTGGCGAGATCTCTGGCAAAATCGCCAAGGACTTGTTTGAAATTGTCTATACGGACGGCGGCAACCCGGCCGACATAGTCGAAAGTCGCGGCATGAAACAAGTCACGGACACCGGCGCGATTGAAGCCGCTGTCGATCAAATCATCGCAGACAATCCTGCCCAAGTTGAAAAAGCCAAACAAAATCCGAAATTGGCGGGTTGGTTTGTCGGACAAGTGATCAAAGCCACGGGCGGCAAAGCCAATCCACAGGTGGTCAATCAGATTGTAGCAGCCAAATTGGCCCTTTGATTTAAGCCCTGATTTTCCGTGCCGGTGCCTAAGCGCCGCGCACAGTTAAGGCCAATGCGTGAATCCGGTCGATACATTCACGCCCCAGCGCCGCGTAAATTGCCCGGTGCTGTGCAATGCGACTCATGCCAGAAAAATGAGCCGCGGTAATGCGCACCTCAAAGTGGCTTTCCCCACCCTCTTGGAATCCTGCATGCCCGCGATGCGCTTCTGACACGTCGGAAACCTCTAATTCCTGCGGATCAAACGCCTCGCGCAATTTTTTTTCGATAAGATCTGCGGTTCTTTCGAGTTTTCTCATCTGCACCCCTTTCATCTTTCTCATTCAGCTCTAAACTCTGATCTCCGAGTCGGAAAGGTGAATGCGATGAAGAAGGACGATCCCTTC
>JAKMFM010000229.1 GCA_022425445.1 Planktomarina sp. | reverse complement strand
GCTCGTCGTCATTAACCATCAAGGCGCCTTTGTAGGCCAAGAAGTGCTTGAACGTATTAATGCCCCGGTCTTTGATCACGCTCTCCATCTCGTCAAACACCTGTTCGCCCCACCAGGTCACGGCCATGTGGAAGGAATAATCGCAGTTGGCGCGGGTGGATTTATTGTCCCACATTTTCAGCGCATCATGCAGTCCCTGCCCAGGGCTCGGGAGCGCGAAATCGACAACCATCGTAGTGCCGCCAGCCAATGCAGCGCGGGTGCCGCTTTCAAAATCATCCGAAGAATATGTGCCCATGAATGGCATCTCAAGATGGGTATGGGGGTCAATGCCACCCGGCATCACGTAGCAGCCTGTTGCATCCAATTCATCCGTGCCAGATAGGTTTTTTCCAATCTCGATGATCTTACCATCTTCAATCAAAACATCTGCTTTATATGTCAAATCATGCGTGACGACTGTGCCGTTCTTGATGACTGTGCTCATAATAATCTCCCTGTCTATTGGTATCTGCGCCGCGGCTTATGGTGTAATTACGGCCGTCTCCAAAACGGCATGCAACAAAACATCTGCGCCCGCAGCTGCCCATTCTTGGCTGATGTCCTCGGCCTCATTATGGCTCAGACCGTCGACACAAGGGCACATGATCATTGCCGTGGGCGCAACCTTATTGATCCAACAGGCGTCATGGCCCGCGCCTGAAATGAGATCCATATGGCTATATCCCAAACGCTCTGCTGCGCGGCGCACGGCCTGAACACATGTTGCGTCAAAGGCAACAGGATCAAACCCACCGACCTTTTCAAACTCAATGTCCATCCCCATCGCTTCACAGATGGCCTGGGCTTCTGTCCGCAAACGCGCCTCCATGTCAGTGATGACTGTCAAATCGGGAGAGCGAAAATCAATTGTAAACAAGACTTTGCCAGGGATCACGTTGCGTGAATTGGGGTAAACATCGATATGACCCGCCGCCCCGACCGCATGAGGTGCGTAGGACAGCGCAATTGCCTCAACTCTATCCAAAACCCGTGCCATGGCGAGCCCTGCGTTTTTGCGCATGGGCATCGGAGTTGATCCTGTATGGGCATCTTTGCCTGTAATCGTCACTTGGGGTCCAGGACAGACCCTGCCCATGTGTCACAATCCCAATTTGCTTATTTTCTGCCTCTAGGATCGGACCTTGTTCGATGTGCAGCTCAAAGAAGGCGTGCATTTTGCGCGCGCCCACGTCTTCATCACCCCGCCAGCCAATGCGCTGCAATTCATCCCCAAAGGCTTTGCCCTCAGCATCCACACGATCATAGGCCCAATCTTGGGTGTGAACACCGGCAAATACACCTGAGGACAACATCGCCGGCGCAAAGCGTGTTCCCTCCTCATTCGTCCAATTAACCACAACAATTGGGTGTTTGGTTTTGATGTCCAGATCATTCATGGTGCGCAAAATTTCAAGGCCACCGAGAACCCCAAGCACCCCATCATATTTCCCACCAGTGGGTTGGGTATCTAAATGCGACCCCACATAAACTGGCAGGGCCTCAGGGTCTGTTCCCTCGCGACGCGCAAACATATTGCCCATTTGATCAAGACCCATCGTGCAGCCAGCAGCCTTGCACCAATCGAGAAACAATTGACGGCCTTCGCTGTCTTCATCCGTCAGAGTTTGGCGGTTATTGCCGCCTGCCACACCCGGCCCAATCTTGGCCATCTCCATCAGACTGTCCCAAAGACGTTCGCTGTTAATCTTCAGATTTTCGCCAATAGCAGCCATGAGACGGTCCTTTACTTTCGAATTTTTACGGTTGCTCAATTAATAATTTGACCAACTGGTCAAACTAACGCTAGCAGAGGCCAGACATGTGTCAAGGAATTGCTTTTATAATTTGCCAATCCATTGCCGAACTGCCTTTGAATTAGTCATTTACTCCCTCAACTGTTCCATGTGATAGACCCGTATGAAAAAGACAGAGACCCGTATCCAGAAAAAAAACCACTCAGCAATCAAAGCCGCTGGGCTAAAGGTCTTTGCCCAATTTGGGTTTCGCGGCTCAACATTAGATCAGATCGCAGCGGAGTCTGGTCTGTCAAAACCCAACATCCTGTATTACTTCGCATCCAAAGAGGCTATTTACGAGGCATTATTGGCCCAGTTATTGACCGATTGGTTGCAGCCTGTTCGCGATATTGACCCCGCCGGTGACCCTGTTGAAGAAATACTGAAATACGCCAAACACAAACTGAAAATGAGCCGGCTCTACCCCCGTGAAAGTCGCCTTTACGCCACTGAGATCATCCAAGGCGCCCCGCGAATTAAATCCGTTTTGACCGGTGAACTGCGTGAGGTTGTCGAGAACTTAACGCTGTTAATTAACCACTGGGCAGACGCGGGATTGATTCGTGCTATCGATCCTTATCATCTCATCTTTTCGATCTGGGCCATGACGCAACATTATGCTGACTTTGATGTTCAAGTGAAGGCGATCTTGGGAGAACGAGATCATTTTGAGGATGCCGAGCAATATTTAGAAGATATGCTACGACGCATGTTGACTGTTTAATACGGCGCGTGGGTTTACCCCACACGCCGATTTGATCATCCTTTATTCAGCCGCAACAGAATCGGGATTATTCGGGTGTGTTGTCCAATTGGCGTATCCATCCGAAATAGTTTGACCTGTGCGCGGATCAACAGTGCCGGCAGGCTGCTGCACCATGGTTATGCAATTTTCAACGGGGCAGACTTCGACACAAAGGTTACATGCCACACATTCCGCATCAAGCACGGAGAACTTTCGATCTTCAGACATTACAATAGCTTGATGCGATGTATCTTCGCATGCGGCAAAGCAACGTCCACAACTGATGCAGTCATCTTGGTTAATCACTGCTTTGGCGACATAATTAAGATCAAGATATTGCCAATCGGTCGTGTTGGGGATCGCAGCGCCCATAAAGTCTTGGATGCTTTTGTGCCCTTTTTCATCCATCCACTGAGACAGACCCGTGATCATTTCTTGTACAACCTTGAAACCATAAGTCATCGCCGCGGTACAAACCTGGACGTTGCCGCAGCCGAGCGCGATGTATTCAGCCGCATCCCGCCATGTTGTGACCCCACCAATACCTGAGATGGGAAATCCAGCAGTTGCGGGCGCGCGCGCAATTTCAGACACCATAGACATTGCAATCGGCTTAACCGCAGGACCACAATAGCCCCCATGCGTACCCTTGCCATTTATGGATGGTTCTGGGCTCATGCTATCTAGATCCACTGAGACGATAGAATTTATTGTATTGATCAATGACACAGCGTCCGCGCCACCCCGTTTCGCTGCCGCGGCCGGCAAACGCACGTCTGTGATGTTCGGCGTCAGCTTGACGATCACTGGTTTGGAATAGTATTTTTTACACCAGCCTGTGACCATTTCAATATACTCAGGAACCTGTCCAACAGCCGCGCCCATACCCCTTTCGGACATTCCGTGTGGGCACCCGAAGTTGAGCTCGATCCCATCCGCACCTGTCGCTTCGACCTTTGGTAGAATATCTTTCCATGCCTGTTCTTCACAAGGCACCATGATGGACACGATCACAGCGTGGTTTGGGTAATCTTTCTTAACACGGGTGATTTCTTCTAGGTTCACATCGAGTGGTCGGTCGGTGATTAACTCAATATTGTTCAGCCCGAGAACGCGGCGATCTGGGCCGTGGATGACGCCGTAGCGTGGGCCATTCACATTGACCACTGGTGGACCTTCAGCCCCTAAGGTTTTCCAAACAACGCCACCCCAACCGGCTTCAAAAGCGCGGCGCACATTATATTCTTTATCAGTTGGCGGCGCAGAAGCGAGCCAGAATGGATTTGGGCTTTTGATACCCAAGAAATCTGTCGTTAGATCAGCCATTAGTTTGCCCCTCCCATTAAGGTTGCATAAATATCCATTGCTGCATCGCGCCCTTCAGCGACCGCAGTTACAGTCAGATCATCACCACCGGAGGCGCAATCGCCACCTGCCCAAACCCGATCACGGCTCGTGCGACCTGCACCTGTCACAGAAATCTTGCGCCCATCAAGTGCCAGTCCGCCATCAGTGGCAAGTGTTTGACCGATGGCAGAAAATACTTGATCCGCAGAGATCCGCATGGTCTCCCCTGTACCTGTCAATCGACCGTCTTTTGTCGCCGTATATTCCAGCACAAGCGCCGCGCTTGGTTCCAAAGTCTCCAGTGTTACCGGTTGGACGTTGAACAAAAGCTTCACGCCATGGGACGCTGCGAGGTCTTGTTCATAACGGCTCGCACTCATGGCTTCGCGGCCCCGTCGGTAGGCAATAGTGACCTGCTCTGCGCCAAGCAGTTTCGACTGCACAGCTGCATCAACCGCTGTCATGCCGCCACCGATAACAACCACGTTGCGCCCAATGGGTATGCTGGCCAGGTCAGTCGTTTGTCTCAATGTTTCAATGAACCCAACTGCGTCTGACATACATGTATCATCTTCACTCGACATGCTCAGGGCGTTAACGCCGCCCAAACCAACACTCAGAAAAACCGCATCGAAATCAGAGCTAAGGCCGTCCAGCGTCATGTCTACGCCCAGCGTTTTGTTGTTTTCAATCGTGATACCACCGATAGACAACAACCACGCCACTTCCTTTGCGGCAAAGTCATTTGTGGATTTATAGGCGGCGATCCCGTATTCATTGAGGCCGCCTGCTTTGGAACGGGCATCATAGATCGTCACGTCGATCCCCTTTAATGCCAATCGGTGGGCGCAGGATAGCCCCGCAGGTCCCGCCCCAACCACGGCAACCTTCTTGCCGGTGGCGGCTGCACGATCAAAGGGATGAATATTTTTTGCCATCAAACGATCAGTGGCGTGGCGTTGAAGGCGGCCAATTTCAACAGGCTTGCCCTCTGAAACTTCACGCACGCAGGCTTGTTCGCAAAGCACTTCCGTTGGGCAAACACGGGCACACATTCCGCCCAAAATATTCATATCAAGAATCGTTTTGGCCGCAGCCTCCGACCTATCCGTACTAATTTGACGGATGAATAGCGGAATATCGATATCCGTCGGGCAGGCGGTCACACAGGGTGCATCATAGCAAAAGTAACAGCGATCAGCCGCAACCCGCACTTCATGCGGTTCGAGCGGCACATGTAGGTCTGCAAAGTTTTGTGCAAGCGCTTCGTTGCTTAGGCGATCCGCTGCAATGCCTGGCGTCATAGGATTGGTCATAGATCCTCCGTCGATCAAATTACAGAATCACTATTGCACAGATTATTTTTTTATCAAACGGTAAAATTTTTGCGGCCGAAAAACTGAAGCTCTCGACATTTTCGACCAATGCGAACAAAAACATAAACCTCAAAATAGACTATGGCTATATTGATCAAAAATTTGCAATAATCAATAGATTAGCTCAGAAAGCGGTGCCGTTTCAGCCGAATTTCAACCGTCCCTGCAATGGTGTGCTTTCGGCTTTTCTGCCCATTCACAATGCCGGCAACCACAGTGCTATTTGAGGAAAGGCAATCAGCAATATCACCAAGAATAGCGAGCAAAAGATGTAGGGGAAAGCTGAGGTGTATATCTCTCGCATCGTCGTTTCTGGCGGAGATACCCCCTTCATCACGAACAATAACAGCCCAAATGGTGGGGTTGTAAAGCTAATCTCTAAGGAGAGCAGCATGATCAGCGCAAACCAAATCGGATCAAAACCGAGTGTTTGGGCCAGAGGGAAAAAGATCGGCACAGTCAGCAGCATGATTGAGATCTGCTCCATGAACATGCCCAGCAGCAAGAGCACAGCAAACATCACCATCAGCATGGCCAGGGGCGCCAAATCAAAACTGGTCGCCCAGCTGACCAGCCCACGCGACGCACCCGAGAAAGCGAGCAGCTGACTGAATGTTGCCGACCCGAAGACAATCAAATAAGCCATCAGTGTTACCCTCAAAGCCCCGATAACAGACTTTTTCATAGCCTCCCAAGTGATGCACAGAACTGCGGAAACTTGCTGGCTGGCGTGGCCCCATTTGCCATTGAGCGCGCATTGGTCACCGCGCAAATCGGCGAAACACCCGTGCGCATTTTCATGCAAAACACCAGCCAAGTTGCAATCGCGCGTGTTAAAACGCCAAACAAACGCGTCACCTACTCTGGGGATGCCCGCATTGACGGCGTTCCTGGCACATCTGCGGCCATAGCCGTGACGTTCGAAGACACAGAAGGATCCACCTGTGGCGCAGTTTTCCCGACCGGGCAGCCCATAGATACGATCAACGGCATTGAGCTCACCATGATCGATAATGGCATGCCCTGCGTACTGATGCGCGCAATCGACCTTGGGCTAACCGGTACAGAGGCGCCTAGTACGCTTGAGACGAACGCAACCCTACGTGCGCGCCTCAAAGCCATTCGCCGCATCGCCGGCGCCCGCATGACTCTCGGCGATGTGGCCCGCAAAACGGTCCCAAAGAATACAATCACATCAGGCCCCATCATGCACTCGGAATGCGACCTCCCATGCCAGAAACCTTATTAGAGAAATCCAAAATTAGTGGCACTGAAATTGGGGGCTAGACA
>JAKMFM010000143.1 GCA_022425445.1 Planktomarina sp. | reverse complement strand
GTCCTGTATTTTCGGCATTGATACGGAAATATGTCGACAATTCCATCGGGCAGCGCACCCCAGGCGGGATATAGACAAAGGACCCATCGGAAAAGACAGCTGAGTTGAGCGTAGCGTAGTAATTGTCAGACACGGGTACGACAGAGCCGAGATATTTGCGCACCAGCTCTGGATACTCACGAATGGCTTCAGAGATCGAACAAAAAATCACGCCAGCCTTGCGCAGCTCTGCTTGAAAGGTTGTGCCAACGGACACGCTGTCAAATACGGCATCAACAGCAACCTGGCGCTCCCCTTCAGGAGCCTCTACACCCGCGAGGAGCGCCTGCTCTTTGAGTGGAATTCCCAGTTTCTTATAGGTCTCCAGAAGTTTAGGATCGACGTCATCCAAGGACTTCGGTTTTTCTTCCATACTTTTGGGCCGGGCGTAGTAATACTGGTCTTGAAAGTCGATTGTGGGATAATCGACCATAGCCCACTGGGGCTCTTTCAGTTCAAGCCAACGACGGTAAGCTGCCAAGCGCCAATCCAGCATCCATTCCGGCTCGTCGTTTTTAGATGATATCAAACGAACAATATCCTCGGACAAACCCTTTGGCGCATATTCCATCTCAATCTCTGTGTTCCACCCATGTTTATAGGTGCCAGAGAGAGCCTTTACCGCCTCAACTGTTTCGGCGTCCACACCGTCTTTGACCTGAATATCATCCATCGCCATCATATTCCCTATCTGGCCGCTTTGCGTACCAAAAACCGCTCATATGCAGCCAACCAAGCCTGGGCGAACTGCTGAACTTCATCCTCTGTGGTCTCAAGTCCAAGCGATACGCGGATCGCTGAACTGGCTACATCTTCATCATATCCCATCGCCCGCAGGACGCGACTGGCTTTGACTTTACCCGAAGAGCAAGCCGAACCAGCCGAGACTGCAAAACCCGCAAGATCCATTTGCATCACTTGGGTTTCGCCTTTCCAGCCAGGCGCTGCAAAGCAGGCAGTGTTGGGCAAGCGCGGCGAGTCAGTCCCAACTAAAATAAGGGGTTTTCCGCTGGCTTCCAGTGTCTTTTCTAGAATATTTCTAAGTTTCTCGATTATCGCCCATTTTCCATCACTTAAGTCCCGGGCACTGGCCGATGCTGCAGCGCCAAAACCGGCGATACCGATGACATTTTCTGTACCGGCCCGCCGCCCCATTTCCTGACCACCGCCGAGAACCTGCGCTGCCACTTCCACCCCAGGTTTCAGCATCAAGCAGCCGACACCCTTTGGCCCGCCCAATTTATGAGCCGATGCGCAGGCGATATCAGCGCCACTCCAAGAAAACGCCAGGGGAAGTTTGCCGAACCCTTGGGTCATATCGCAAAACCCCAAACTTGCGGGCAGGGTTTGCACTATACCAGTCTCGGAATTGGCCAGCTGTAGCGCAGTCTGTGCTGGCTCTGTCACACAGACCTGACCTGCGTTCAGTGGCAAATCTGGCTGCACCCATGCGGCGACAGCATCATGTTCGATGTCGCCGGCGTGAAAGCCACGACCCTTAAGGGCCAAGGCCGAGGCCTCGGTTGCGCTCGCCGTGAATACAATATCATGGGCGCCCACCCCAAAGGCTTCAGAAATCTGACCGCGCGCTTTTTCCACAATCGCTTTGGCCGCGCGCCCCTCGGAATGGACAGAAGACGGGTTTCCCAAAGCATCCATAGCAGCCAGCATTGCCGCACGGGCCTCAGGGCGCAGCGGGCTTGTGGCGTTGTGATCAAGATAAACCCGCCGCATCACTCATCTACCATTTCAAACAGGTTCGGCACAGCCGGGCATGGCGACAGTGTGTTGGCGACAACATCGGATAAACGCGTTTGATGTAAGTAAACATACACCTGTGCGCTCAATCCCTCCCAGAGGCGATTGGTGACGCTCTGCGCGCGGCTGCCCGAGACCCCCCCGGAGGCACCTGCCCCGGTTTGCAGCGCATCTACAGTTTCATCCACCGCTTCAAGAATTTCGACCACCCGAATATCATGGGCTGGCCGCGCCAAACGGTAGCCTCCGTTCGGACCGCGGACGGAGACAACCAAATTTCCCCGGCGCAGTTTTACAAACAGCTGCTCAAGATAGGGCAACGAAATATTTTGGCGTCGAGATATATCGGCCAACGACGCCAGCTCGCCGGCCTCCAAAAAAGCCAAATCCGCCAAGGCCACCATTCCATACCGCCCTTTTGTCGAAAGTTTCATATCAAATCACACTTTCATAGGGCCTCTGTTACCCAATTCGCTCAAATTAATTGACCTCGGCTCTTTGGTTGCGTAACCCACGTCATACAGCGGCGCGCCGCGTATGATTTAGAATGGTTCTAATCTTAGACTTACCGCAGGTCAAGCCAGAGTAGAGCCAAAGCACACCAAAGGAACGACATGCCCGAAGTGATATTTCCTGGCCCAGAAGGCCGCCTCGAAGGCCGTTACCACCCGCAAAAATCTAAAGACGCCCCAATCGCGATTGTGTTGCATCCGCATCCGCAATTTGGTGGCACGATGAACAATAAAGTCGTCTATAATTTGCACTATGCGTTTTATAACATGGGTTTTACTGTCTTACGATTCAACTTTCGTGGAGTCGGTCGCTCACAAGGCGAATACGACCTTGGCGTTGGTGAGCTGAGCGATGCGGCCTCTGCATTGGATTACTTGCAGTCGATGAATACCAATGCGAAACATTGTTGGGTCGCGGGGTTCAGTTTCGGCGCTTGGATTGGCATGCAATTGTTGATGCGCCGCCCAGAAATCACTGGCTTTATAAGCGTAAGCCCACCAGCCAATATGTATGACTTCAGCTTCCTCGCGCCCTGCCCCTCATCAGGCTTAATGATCAATGGCCTGGCCGATCGTGTGGCCCCGCCAGCCGATACGGTGACCTTGGTCAATAAGTTACATGAGCAAAAAGGTATCACGATTACCCATGAGCAGGTTGAAGGCGCTGGGCATTTCTTTGAAGATCCCCATATGGATCCGATGATCGAAACAGTCCAGACCTATGTAAAACGCCGGTTGACAGAAAATACGCGATAAGCCCTTCCGCTGTGGCCGGCCCTCCCGAGCCGGTCCACAGCACCAGCCAGTTTGGTGAAATATGCCCTATTGACGATGCCTAGGGCGGCGCGATAACAAAGATTTGCAACCGGTTGCAAAACTATTTGAAAGGTCGGGATATGGGGAAAATAGGCATCGGAGTGATCGGCGGCGGATATATGGGAAAAGCCCATTCGGTTGCGTTTGCTTCAGTCGCCAGTGTCTTTGATACTGCCCTACGCCCTGAACTCATCTCAATCTGTGCTAGCAGCCCCAAAAGTGCAGAGCGCTATCGCAAGGCCTATGGCTTTGAAAGGGCAACGCATGACTGGCAAGAGTTGGTCGCCGATCCAGCCGTTGACGCGGTTGTCATCGCCTCCCCACAGGCGACCCATCACGACATTGCCATAGCCGCCTTTGCTTTGGGAAAACCGGTTTTATGCGAAAAGCCGCTGGGTGTGTCATTGGAGCAAAGCCGCGCCATGGTGGCGGCGGCCGCAGCAGCCGGCGTGGTAAATATGGTCGGTTTCAATTATATCAGGACCCCAGCCAGTCAACAAATTCGTAAATTTGTGGCTGAAGGCCGCATTGGTCAAATCACCTGGTTTCGTGGTGAGATGACAGAAGATTTCTTTGCAGATCCAGAGATAGGCGGTTGGCGCGCCCAAGGTATTGCCAATGGGACAATGGGCGATTTGGCGCCGCATATGATCAACGCGGCCCGTGCCTTGATGGGGCCGATAGAGCGCTTGAGCGCGTCTGTGGAGACCGTTCACAAGACCCGCGCCGGCACGCCAGTCACCAATGACGATCACGCGCAAATGATGTGCCAATTTACCAATGGCGCTCAGGGGCATTTGTATTTTAGCCGCGTCGCGACCGGGCGAAAAATGGGTTATGCCTATGAAATTCATGGAACCAAAGGCCATATCCGCTTTGACCAAGAAGATCAAAACGCCTTTTGGCTCTATACCACCGAAGGTCCCGAAGAGGAGCGCGGCTTTCGCAAGATCCTCACAGGCCCGGCCCATCCGGACTATTTGCCCTTTTGCCAAGGGCCCGGCCATGGCACGGGCTATCAGGACCAAATTATCATTGAGGCCAAGGATTTTCTGACAGCCATTGCAGAGAACCGCTCGATATGGCCAACCTTCGAAGAGGGTATGGAAGTCAATCGCATCGTCACCGCCGCCCTATCCTCCAGCGCCAAACAAGCCTGGGTGAATGTGGCGGATTATTAAGTTAAGAGGCAATCTAATGATCAAAATAGGTAATGCGCCCTGCTCTTGGGGTGTGGAATTCGCCGATGACCCACGCAATCCCAATTGGCGCCACGTGCTTAAAGAGAACGCCGAAGCGGGGTTTACGGGCATTGAATTGGGCCCTGTCGGCTTTATGCCCGAAGATCCGGCCGTTTTGGCCGAAGCTTTGACAGAATATAACCAAGAGTTGATCGGCGGCGTGATTTTCCGTGCGTTTCACGATCCCGAGGCTTGGGAGGATGTATTGGACGGGTCGATCCGTACCTGCAAAGCTCTTGCGGCCCATGGTGCAACGCGGCTGGTTATCATCGACAGCATCTCGCCGCGCCGTGCACCCACAGCCGGCCGCGCCGATGAGGCAGAACAAATGGATAAGGCCGAATGGACCGCATATCGCGACCGGATAGCGCATATCGCCAAAATGGGCACCGAAGACTACGGTCTCACCGTCGGCATCCACGCCCATGCGGCAGGATTCATGGATTTTGAACCCGAGCTTGAGCGATTACTGAATGAGGTTGACGAAAAAATCCTCGGCATTTGCTTTGATACAGGCCACCATTCCTATGCAGGGTTTGATCCAGTGGCCTTTATGAGAAAACATATGTCACGCATCAATTATATGCATTTCAAAGACATTAGCCCACAAGTTAAAGCCGATGTCATCGCCAATCGCACTGGTTTCTACGACGCTTGTGGTCAGGGCATTTTCTGCAATCTTGGCGATGGCGATGTGGATTTTCCAGCGGTGCGCCAGCTCTTGCTCGACGCCGCTTTTGATGGGTGGTGCACAGTAGAGCAAGATTGCGATCCCGCCGGTGACACCTCGCCCGTCGACGATGCGCGGCTCAACCGTGCTTATTTACAATCCATCGGTTTTTAAGGGCAGCTGTTATGACAAAACTACAATGGGGTATGGTTGGCGGCGGTGAAGGCAGCCAAATTGGTCCAGCGCATCGCTTGGGCGCGCGGCTTGATGGCTTGTTTGAGTTCACGGCTGGCGCATTGGATCATCGACCCGACGAGGGAATTGGCTATGGCCGCCGCCTAGGACTGTGCGATCGCGCCTATAGCAGCTGGCAGGACATGTTGGCTGGTGAAAAAGCGCAGGACAATCCGATTGATCTCGTAACCATCGCCACCCCCAATTCGACGCATTTTGAGATCACCAAAGCCTTTCTTGAAGGCGGGTTTCACGTGCTTTGCGAAAAACCCATGACGATGACCGTGGAAGAAAGCGAAGAAATTGTAAAAATCGCGCAGGCCACTGGTAACATCTGCGCAGTGAATTACGGGTATTCAGGCTACTCGCTCGTGCGGCACATGAAAGCGATGATCGCACGCGGCGATCTGGGAAAAATTCGTCTGGTCAATGCAGAATTTGCCCATGGCCATCACGCCGATGCCGCTGATGCAGACAATCCACGGGTGCGCTGGCGTTATGATCCGGCGCAGGCGGGTGTCTCGGCACAATTTGCCGATTGCGGCATCCATGCGCTGCATATGGCCTCCTTTGTCACCGGTCAGGATGTGACCAAATTGAGCGCTGATACTGTTTCATGTATCGATGTCCGGGTTTTGGAAGATGATGCGATGGTCAACTTTCGCATGGATGGCGGCGCAGTGGGGCGTCTTTGGACCTCCTCGATCGCCATTGGGCGTCAGCATGGTTTGGGGATTCAAGTTTTTGGTGAAAAAGGTGGTTTGCGTTGGTCGCAAGAACAGCCCAATCAGCTGTACTATATGCCGTTGGGTGAACGGTTGCAGGTAATTGAACGCGGTGAGGCGTCTCTATCGCCCGAAGCAGATCGCACCAGCCGCGTGACCATTGGACATGCGGAAGGCATGCCGCTGGCCTTTGCCAATATTTATACCGATCTTGCCAAAGCCATTTGGGCCCGCAAAGAGAACCGTAGCATTGATCCAGCGGCCGATCTCTATCCACGGGCCGAAGATGGTCTGCGCTCTATGGCAGCAGTATTTGCGGTGGCGCAATCGGGCAAAGAAGATGGCGCCTGGTGTGACGCTCGCCCACCGATGTTCCGATAAACAAAAGTTTACGGCCCAGTCTTAACAGGCAATGGGCCGTAAACTGCCGCGCTCAACAACATGACCAGGGAACAACACAGCTTGTGGCGGTTGATCGGGATTGGCCAGTATGCGCACCACAAGATCCACGGATTTTGCGACAACTTCAGCAATAGGATTGTGAATGGTTGTTAGATTAATATTCGACCATTGCGCCATTTTCATATCGTTGAGACCTAAAAATCCAATGTCCTGAGGCACGGACAGGCCAAAACTTTGCGCCGCCGACAGCGCGCCGATTGACAAAACATCATCGCCGCAAAAATAGGCCTGCGCCGGACCGGCCTCGATCAAGCGGAGCATCTCCGCGCGCCCCGCCTCAAAAGAGTAGGCGCTGGCATAGGAAATGGAATGGCTGACAGAGCGCGCCTGTAAGGCTGCGATAAAGCCGTCGCAACGATCTTGGGTCGACGTCGCCGTTTTTGGGCCACCCATGAATGCAATTTTTTCATAGCCCCGTGCCAAAAGTGTTTCAGCGGCCAGCTGCCCGGCAGCAAAATTATTGATGCCAAGTGTGTTGACGCGCGGCGTCTCAGAATGGCGACCAAAACAATGCACCACCGGCACGCCAGCGCTGTCAAAGGCCTCAGCAAAGCTCACCGGCAAGGTGGAGGAGGCCACAATCACACCATCGACAGAATATTGTTTGAGCATGCGGACAGAATTGGCAGGATCCACCTCACCAGAGAGGTTGACCAGCAAAGGGCGCAAACCGCGATCCTGCAAGCCCTTGGTCACCAGATCAAAGACCTCCAAAAATATAGGGTTGTGAAAATTGTCGGAAATGACCCCGATAAGTTTGGTCCGACCAGTGGTGAGCGATGAAGCCAAAGCATTTGGGCTATACCCCAAAGCTTGAGAGGCCTCCATCACCTTTAAACGAACTTTTTTCGAGACAGAGGCGCCTTCTGTGAATGTGCGGGACACGGCCGAACGGGACACGCCCGCCATTTCCGCCACATCTTTTAAAGTTACAGCCATTCATCCTCTGCCTTCAGTCGCCACCATCCTCGTTCGTATAATCAATAACGGCAAAGCGCCAAGCTGAAAATACGGCCAATGCGGCAAAAAATACGGCCCAGCCCTGTGCCCCTGCGAAAAGTTCAACCATCGTCCAAAAGCCAAGCAGCACCACAACCGTAGCGCGAATCCAAAGTGGGGCGAAGAAGCGATCTTCCAAATTGAACAGTTTTTTCAAGCTGCACCCTCATATTCGGCACCTGTTTTCGCCCCAGTGATATAAGACACAACGTCCTCACCGGTATAATCACCGGTTTTTATGTCCAAATTTGCGCAAATCCGTCCGCGGCGAAACACCACGATGCGGTCGGCCAAATCAAAAACCTGCCGCATGTTGTGACTGACAAGTATCAAAGGTTCACCCTGCGCTTTTAATTGGCGTATGATATTTTCCACCTGCTCAGTTTCTTGCACGCCAAGCGCGGCGGTCGGCTCGTCCATGATGGTCAATTTGGAATGAAAGGAAGCTGTGCGGGCAATCGCCACACATTGCCTTTGCCCTCCAGACATTTTCTCAATGGTGTTATGGATATTTGGGATTTTGACTCCCGTTTTTTCCAAGGCCGCGAGTGTGTCTTGGCGCATGGCTTTATAGTCCAGGAAACGGAATGGACCGAGCCAATTCCATTTTGTTTTCTCCCGTCCCAAAAAGAGATTGTCGGGCACATCCAAGTGATCGGCCAAAGCCAGAGTTTGAAACACCGTTTCAATGCCAGATTCCCGCGCCTCAATCGGGCCGAAAAAATTCACTTCTGTGCCATCGAACACCACGGTACCACGCGTGCGTTGCTCCACCCCAGTGATCTGACGCACGAAGGTGGATTTTCCAGCGCCGTTGTCTCCCATGATGGCGACATGCTCGCCTTTGCGCAGTTCAAAATTTGCGCCTTCCAGCGCATGGACCCCTCCGTAGTGTTTGGTCAGGTCTGTCGTTTTTAGAACAATGTCTTCGCTCATTTTATGATCTCCTGACTAAACTTTATTGCGTTGGCGATATTGATCTAAAATCACCGCCGCGATGATGATTCCCCCCATGGCCATCAACTGATAGGATCCGTCCAATTTGATGTAGGTAAAGCCAGAGCGTATAACACCCAGAACCATGGCCCCAAGCACCGTACCAATGATAGATCCCCGCCCGCCAGAAAGGCTGATGCCACCAATTACCGCCATAGCAATCGCGAAGAGCTCATAAAATTCACCCATACCGGCCTGTGCGGTCGAGGCTTTGGCGCTCAACACAATCCCGGCAAAGGCCGCCAACATAGCCGCAATCATATAAACCATAATTTTATGGCGTTTGACATTGATCCCCGACATGCGCGCGGCTTCCTCGTTGGAACCAATTGCGTAGGTATGTTTGCCATATACGGTGTAGCGCATGATGATATGAAAAATCACGGCCAGAGACAGAAACCAAAACACCGGCATCATACCACCGCCGATCGCTTGAAACTGTGCCGTTGGGAAAGAAATCGGATTTCCCGAGGACCACCAAAGCGCAATGCCGCGACAAATCAAGAACATGCCCAAAGTGGCAATAAAGGGGGGAATTTTGAAATAGGACACAAAGGTGCCATTAATCGCACCGATAAAGGCCCCAAATGACAGGCCAATCACGACCGGAACCACGACCGGAAGATCCATGGCCCATGCGCCGAACAAAGCTTTAGGGTTGGCAAATCCATTTACCAATTCCGTTTGCCCAAAACTCATGGCAATCATAGCCGTCGCTGCCACCAATGGCCCAGAGCTGAGGTCAATACCGCCGGTAATAATCACTTGCGAGACGCCGAGGGCAATGATGCCAATAATGGCAACTTGTAAGATGATGATCTTGAGACGTGCTTCGTTAAATATGGAATCAAACCGATCTTTGGTATCGAACAGAAAGCTTTGGTCGTTCATATACGGCAGAACCTGCCCCAAAACTTCAAAAATGACTATGATAATGATCAATGCCAACAGGACGTTCAATTCGCTTGGCCAAGACTTCTTTGTCTTGTCGAATGTAAGTCCGCCGGTGCCGTGACTGGTGTCTGACATAAATAAGCCCCATGTTGAACGGTCAAATATGGTGAAGACGGCGCAGATTTTGATCGCGCCGCCTCCGGAATTTATCGTCTCACAAAACCTTAGTTTTTGTCGAGGAAGTCACCCATATTCGCCGGTGTTACCAGAACAAATGGAATGTAGACTTTCTTGTCGACCTTCTCGCCAGCGATCAAACGCAAAGCTGTGTCAATGGACCCTGTGCCTTGGCCAACGGAGTCTTGGAAGACAGTGACATCATAGTCGCCAGCAGCCATTGCCAGAAGCGCGTCTTGTGAGGCGTCAACGCCGCCAACCTGCACATCAGCCATATCCATGCCGGCGGCTTTCATGGCTTGGATCGCGCCGATTGCCATTTCATCATTATTGGCCAAAACAAAGTCAAATGGTTCGCCAGAGGACATCCAGTTTGTCATCAAATCCTGCGCTTCGTCACGAGACCAATTGGCAGTTTGCTCATCAATGATGGTCATGAAGTTACACATATCCATGCCAATCACGTCATGCACGTCTTTCGAACGCTGCACAGCGGCTTGGTTCGACAGCTGACCATTCATCAGATAACCGCGCGCACCGCCGGCTTTGCCATCGGCACGCAGATTTTTGCAGATTTCAAATGCGGACAATGTGCCAGATTCGATCTCATTGGAGGCCACGAACGCTTGGGTCGCAGGCAAAACATCCACGTTGTCAGGTTCACGGTTTACATAAACCAGTGGCGTGTCCCCAGCGGCAGCAGAAACCGCGGCACCGGCAGATGTGTCCACGATGTTGACAATAATGGCGCCCACACCGGAGGCCACAAAGTTGCGCACCTGGTCAATTTGCTTGGCCAAGTCATCGGAGGCATCTTCTTGCTGGTAGGATAGGCCATCGATTGTGCCAGCATATTCGACCATACCGGTGCGCAAAACGGTCAACCAATTGTCATCAAACCGCGAAAATGTCGCGCCAATTTCCTGCGCCGCAGCTGTTGTGCCCATCAATGCGGTCAGGCCAGTCGCCAATAGTAGTTTTTTCATCGTTCTCTCCCAAAATTATCCCGGCACACAATTACGTTTCCGGGTTGCCCAAATGTTTTGAGCTTTTTGCCACCAATTCTCCCTCTTTACCGAGGATATTCAGGCGGAAATCTCTAAAAACATTGATTTAAACCTCACGAAGGTCCGCCACCAACATGACATCGCCCGCGCAGGCCTAAATCATGACTGACTATAATCCGATTCGAATTTTTTGCAACCGGTTGCAAAACAGCAAAGACCAATTCAAAAATGCTGGGAAGCAAATGGCGCGATGCCCCTGCGCACTAACGCGCGATCCAACCTTTGACTGTTTCAAAACTCTTTTTGGGCCGACGCTCTAAGGTATCGAAGTCCACATGCACCAGACCGAAACGTTTTTCATATCCAAGCGCCCATTCATAATTGTCCAAGAGCGACCAGATGTAATAGCCCATCAACGGCGCACCATCCTCGATCGCCCGCCGGGCTGCGTGTAGATGAGATTCAATATAGGCGATCCGCGCATCATCTTCGATGTGCCCTGACACACTCGGGTCCGCATTGGCCATACCGTTTTCTGTGACATAGATCGGCAGGCCTTTGGTGTACTCCCGATGGGTGCGCATGATGAATTCATAAAGCCCATCGGGGTAGATTTCCCAGCCCATTTGGGTCTTGTCCAACGGACCCTCAACCGCCTGCACATTCGGCCAGGGGCCATCTTTGGCCGCAATATTTGAGCGGGTGTAATAATTTATGCCGCACCAATCCACCGGCGCGCCAATCAGATCAAAATCAGTGTTCCACCCTTTTGGCAAATGCGGCTCTAGCCCCTCTAACACCAAATCGGGATAGGATTTATGAAAAATACCACCCATGAAAAAGCGATTGTAAATTGCATCATAGCGCCCTGCCGCCGCGACAGATGCCGCGGTATCATCCGCCGGGTTGGCATATTCGAAATTGAAAACAGCCCCAAGGTTTGTCATGCCCAAAGTCCGCATTCGGGCGATCGCCGTTCCATGGGCGCAAAGCACATGATGCATGGCACGCGCCGCCGCACGAATATCGCGCAGCCCGGGCGCATGTACGCCTTCAAAATGTGACAGCCAACCCACACACCAAGGTTCATTGATGGGAGCAACCGAATACATACGATCACCAATCCGCCCCATAATCACATCGGTAAAATCGCCAAACCAATTGGCAATATCGCGGTTGCGCCAACCGCCCTGATCCTCAAGAGCAGATGGCATTTCCCAATGATACAAAGTGGCCGCTGGCTTTAATCCGCGCTTTAACATCGCATCCGTCAAGCGATCATAGAAATCCAAACCCTCTTGGTTGATCGCCCCCCTGCCCTCTGGCATCACCCGGGCCCAGCTGGTCGAAAATCTATAGGTGTCAAATCCCGCGGCAGCCACAAGATCCAAGTCTTGCTCAAAGAGGTGATAGTGATCGCAGGCCAATTGCCCATGCTCAGCACGCACAACATTGCCCGGGGTCGCAGCGAAACTGTCCCAATGGGTTCGCCCAGCCCCACCATGTGCGTGTCCTTCGATTTGATAGGCCGATGTGGCCGTTCCAAATAAAAACCCTTCGGGAAAGTGGCGGCGCTGTGTCAAAAGATATGCACCTTTTCAGGATCATACCCGAAGCGCACAACATCGCCCGCCGCCACGCTTATGGCGCCCGCGGTGGCAAAGCGGAAAAGCGTGTGGTCAGCGGCCTTCAACTCGATGATGGTATCGGTACCCAAACGCTCCACCAAGGATACCGTACCCTCAAGCGGGCCCGTGTCGTCCAGTACCAAATGCTGCGGACGAATGCCCAGTTTGACCGCATCGCCAATGGATTTATCGGTTGAAACCAGGCGCACATCGCCCGTATCAATCCCGCCACCAGAGAACCGCCCCAGCTCGGGCGTTTCGGATTTCCCGATCAACGTGCCCTGAAAGAAATTCATCGTAGGAGAGCCCAAGAATCCGGCGACAAACTCATTAGCCGGCTTGTTGAAAAGGTCCATAGGCGCGCCAACCTGCATCACCTCACCCGCTTTGAGAACAACAATCTTATCGGCCAAAGTCATCGCTTCAACTTGATCGTGGGTCACATAGATGGTCGTCGCACCGAGCTGCGCATGCAGCCGGGCAATTTCGACCCGTGTGTCATGGCGCAAAGCCGCATCGAGATTTGACAGCGGCTCATCGAACAAAAACACATCCGGATTGCGAACAATCGCCCGACCAATCGCCACCCTTTGCCGTTGCCCACCCGATAGAGCCGCTGGGCGACGATCCAGCAATGTCTCCATCTGCAAAATCTTCGCCGCCGCCTCAACCCGTTCACGGATCTCTTTTTTTGGTACTCCTTGCAGATCCAGCGAGAAGGCCATGTTGTTATAGACCGTCATATGCGGATAAAGTGCATAAGATTGAAAAACCATGGCTATGCCGCGTTTGGACGGCGGTAGATCGGTCACGGTCTTATCAGCAATGCAAATATCACCGCTCGAGAGCGTCTCAAGCCCGGCAATCAACCGCAGCAAAGTCGACTTGCCGCAGCCTGACGGACCAACAAAGACCACAAATTCGCCTTTTTCAATTTCCAAACCGACATTGCGAATGACTTCCGTTTTGCCGAATGCCTTATTCACACCCTGTAATTCTACTTGAGCCATTTAAATCTCCGCGATGGATGCTGTTAATGTTTCAAAATCGAAGCGACATCTTAGATTTTGCGTCTCGGACATACGATCAAAGACAATTTCTTTCGGCCCACTGGCCACTAAGGTCATATTATTGGCGCGCATCATGGCCGGCTGTGCTTTTCGCCAGGTCAAAAATTCGGCAAATTGACAGTAGACTGAGCCGGGACGCTCGGCCTCATCTATGCCCGCACGCGACAGATGGGGCTCCGCTATGGGCAGCCAAGTGCTGAACGCATCGGAAAATCCGCCCCAGCTATTGTCAGACTTGCGCCAAACCATAGGCGTGCGGCAGGTGTCACGGCCAAGGAAGACGGGCGCAAATTCAATCCCCCAGGGATCTTGCATTTGATCGAGTGGAATATCTTGCACATCGCTCAGGGCCAATTCTTCACCTTGATAGACACAGGTGGAACCAATCAGACTGGTTTCCAATTTCAGCAAAAGCAATTGCAACGCCTCTTGATGCTCCGGGCCAAGACCCAGCGGCGCCAATTGGCGCGTCGCCGAGCGCGGGACGTCGTGATTGGAAAAGGCAAAGGTGAGACGCCCAGTCCCATTAAAGGCCTCAATCGCGCTTGAAATCGCCTGCTCCAGCCCAGCCACATCAAGCCCGGCCCATTCAAGCAGGTTAAAATTGTAAGTCGCATGCAGACGGCCCGGGGCCGTGAAGGTTTCACTGGCCAAAACCGGATTATCACCGTGCAACTCACCCATTAAGAAGCGGTCGCCCTCATATTCATCTGCAACTTTGCGAAAGGCTTCGATGAAGCTTTGAATTGCCGGTTGATTGAGCTGCGCACTGTCATGTAATTGCCGAAAAAATGGTTGTTGTTCCTGGGGTAAGCTGCCCAGCTTAAAGTTTGGTTTCGGCAGGTTGTCGCGATACGGTGCGGTATCTGCATTGACTGTATGCACCGCATCCATGCGAAATCCGTCAACGCCACGATCAAACCAAAAGCGCGCAATCTGGCGAAAAGCCTCAACAACACTCGGATTTGCGTGATTGAGGTTGGGTTGGCTTGGTAGGAAATTGTGCAAATAATATTGCTGGCGCCGCGGCTCCCATGTCCACGCGCGCCCACCAAAGAATGACAGCCAATTCGTGGGCGCCGAGCCGTCTGCCAATGGATCGGACCAGTGAAACCAATCTGCTTTTGGATTGTCGCGCGACTGACGACTTTCTTCAAACCAAGCGTGTTGATCGGAACAATGTCCCGGCACGATGTCAATCATCACTCTAAGGCCAAGCCCATGCGCCTTGCCAATCAACGCGTCAAAATCTGCTAAGGTGCCGTATTCAGGATTGATATCGCAGTAGTCGGAGACATCATAGCCAAAGTCCTTCTGCGGCGAAGGGTAGAATGGGCTGATCCAAATCGCATCAACCCCGAGATTGGCGATATACTCAAGCCGCGTGGTGATCCCTGGCAAATCGCCAATCCCATCAGAATTGGAATCTTGAAAAGAACGGGGATAGATTTGGTAAATAACAGCGGTTTCCCACCATTTAAGATCAGTCATAGTCAACCACCTTTTACCGAGCCAGCGAGCAGCCCGCGAATAAAATACCGCTGCATCGACAAGAACACGACAACCGGCACGATCATAGAAATCACAGCAGACGCATTCAGCAAATGCAGCTGATCTTTGAAAGTTCCCAATTGTTTTTGCAGGCGAATGGGGAAGACCAAATCTGACGAATTGTTCGGCCCGATATACAAAGCCACGATCAGATCGTTCCAAACCCAAAGGAATTGGAAGATGCTAAAAGAGGCCAAAGCCGGCACGGACAGCGGCACGATGATCCGCGTGAAGATTTGCAAATGGCTGGCTCCATCAATCCGCGCGCTTTGCAAAAGCTCTTTGGGCAGGCCCACGATGTAGTTTCGGAGCAGATAAATCGCCAAAGGCAGGCCGAAGGCCGTATGGGTGATCCAAAGACTGGCAAAGGATTTCGAAGCCACTTGGCAGCTGTCAGTCAGCTCACAATCGGTCAACCATTGATTTAATGCGGTGGCCCATGAGGCAATTCCACTGAAGCCTTGCAAAATGGGCAGGAAGGCCAATTGCGTCGGAACGACCATCAGCGAGACCACGATGACAAACAACCAATCCCGTCCCGGAAACTGCATCCAGGCAAACGCATAGGCAGCAAAAGCGGCAATCGTGATTGGAATGATCGTTGCAGGAATGGTGACGATGAATGAGGAGATCAACGCATTGGGGACATTTTTATTGTCGAACAAGACTTCAATATAGGCATCCGCCCCGAAGGCCGGGTCTTGATCGATAAAGACATCAAGATTTTTGGGCTTGGGCGCCGTGGCCTCGTCAAAGGTCCAGGTGAAATCGCCGTTGGTGTCAAAGACGAACGCGCCGCCGCGAACATCCATCGCCTCTCCCGCCGGAACCAATTTGCGGACCAACTTAGTTTTACCGGGATTTTCCGGATCGGCGATCCGGGTCTTGATCAAAATCGATTTTACATCGCCGGAGACCTCATAGCCTGAGGTTTCAGCATTGATCCGCTCCAGAATATTCCCGCGCATGACCACAATAGGCTCTGTTCCGCCCCGCTCATGGGTGGCAAACCGATGCCCCAATTCCGTGGGCGTGAAAGAGGTCCAAAACCCAGAGGTTTTCGCGGCCACTTCAGATCGCATCGATGTTGAAACAAGGGCCACAAAGGGCACAACCCAAATAAATACGATGAGGGCAAGGACAATACGGCTAAGAGTTTTTGTCATTTATCTATACCTTAATTCCCAAGCTCTCTTTGTTCGCGGCGAATGCGCCAGCCGTTGAACACCATATTGGGCACAACTGTCAGCATGAGCATCACCGCGATAGATGCATAAAGATTGTCCACATTATCACCGCCAATCGACCAATTGTTACGCGCGTTTTCCATCATGGTCGCCAGCAATAATTTATCGTCGTCATTGGCCGATAGCGCATAGGGGATATCGAACACCTTCAGCACCAAGACCACCAATGTCGTCCAAACCACCAAAACCGTGGAATAGATCTGCGGCAGCTTCACACGGAAAAACATCTGAAACGGATTGGCTCCATCGATCTTGGCCGCCTCAATGGTGTCCTCCGGAACACCGCGCAGCGCCGCCGAGAAGATTACCATGGCAAAGCCGGTTTGAACCCAAACCAAGATCCACATCAAAAAGAAATTACCCCAAAATTTCAGGCTATACAGTGGCTCATTATATTCTGCCGTATGTCCCAGCAAGGATTTGAGCAATCCGATTTGATAGGAGGGTGTCATGCCATTGATGGTCTCGAGTGGCTCAATCCCGCCGCCGGCAAATATATTGCGCCAGATCACCGCGGCCCCAACAAAGGAAATCGCCAAGGGCACAAAGATAAAGGTTTTGGCCACAACGCCCCAAGAAACGGAATCGGCCAGCACGGCGATCAAAAGGCCGAAAATAATACAGGTCGAGGGCACTAAAATGAGCCACATAAGACTGTTGCGCATCGCCAGGCGGAATTGCAAATATCCCAGTGAGTCAGGATCCCAGAGGAAGGCATAGTTGCGCACTGAGGGCGTGCCATCATATTCTTGGAACGACAATGAAAGCGTGGATAAGGCCGGAACAAGCAAAAACAACAGTAGTAAAACCAAAGTCGGACCCACAAAAATCCAAGGCTGTATCGCTTCAATGATATTAGATTGGCGGCCAATAGAATTTTTGCAGCGCACCCGCGCCATACTGGCGTTGAGCCAGTTCGAAATGCCGAAATAAAAGAACGAAATTCCCACTGCAATCACAACCGATCTCAGGGCAAATCCGATTTTTGCAAACCGCTCTTGCGTGTCAAATTCGGGAAAAGACCATTGCCAATGCGCGTGCATCCAAAGGCCCAAGTTTGCCATTGCATCGTCTAATGGCGTTGTTACCACAAATGCGAAAATAGCTGTGATGGGCAAAAGAAAGACAATTGTCAGAAATATCGCAAGGCCATTACTGGCTATGATCGGGCTGAGGGCGCGCATCGCATGATCCTTAATCATATCTGGTAATAGAGGTGCTTAGAAAAAGAGGAGCGCAAATACACTTTGCGCTCCTCAAACTTATGACCTTAGGTCCATCTTATTTGATGGCATTCCATGCGGCTTGGATGTTGTCACCTGTGGTTTTCGCATCCTGGCCATTTGCAAAAGCAGTCATCTCTGACCAGAAAGCACCGGCACCAATCGCCCCTGGCATCAAATCAGATGCGTCGAAACGGAATGTCGTGGCGTTGGACAGGATTTCACCCTGTTTACGCAAAGCAGGTGTCGCATAGGCATTCAAGTCTGCACCTTTATGGGCGGTCAGGAATGTGCCTTGTGACATCCAAGCTTCATGTGCGGAAGCCTCGGTCATGTACTGGAAGAACGCCCGCGTTGCTGGGGAATCTTTTGCCATGGTCCAAAGTGTACCCGCGCCCAAAACAGGGTTGCCGAGGTTTGCAGAAGCATAGGGAGGGAAGTAGAAGAAATCCGCTTCGCCATTTGCCACTTCTTCGCCTTTTTTCGGGAAAAACGCTGGGATGAAAGACGCTTGACGGTGCATCAGACAGCTGGCCGGCGAGGAGAAAAGGCCCTTCGGCGCGTCACCAAAGAATGTTGTTGCAACAGAGGAAGCGCCCCCGGCAACATAGTCATCATTGCGTGAGAACTGGCCGTAAACTTCCATCGCGTTCAGCACTTCAGGGCTGTTGAACGGCAGATCATTGGAAACCCAACGGTCATAGTTTTCTGGCGATGTGGTGCGCAGCATCAGATCTTCCATCCAATCGGTCGCAGTCCAACCGGTCGCATTGCCCGATTCCACACCAATACACCATGGGGTATTGCCATCGGCCACCATTTGATCGGACAAAGCAATCAGCTCTTCCATCGTGGCTGGGATTTCATAGCCGTTGTCTTCAAACTGTTCTGGAGAATACCAAACCAAGGATTTCAGATCCATTTTGAAGGCAAAACCGTAAAAGTCTTCCTTGCCATCGGCATCGGCATATGTGCCCAGATCAACCCATGATGACCCAGCGCCGTAGTTATCCGACATCCAATTGGCCAAATTGTCACCCAGCGGCACCAAGTGACCTTCTTTGGCCATATCAGCAGCCAAACCGGGCTGCGGGAAAATCGCAATGTTTGGCGCGTTGTTGGACCGCAAGTCAGCAACCACAAGAGCAGCAAAATCGCGCGAACCGGAATATTGCACAACCGCGCCAGTTGCTTTTTCAAAGCAGCTCACGGTGTTCAGCAACATTTCTTCGTCCTTGCCTTCCATGGAGCCAGCAATGGTGATGACTTCACCCGAAAAGTTGCCCAGATCACCAAGCTTAGAGGGTGTGTCACAGACATCTGCTTGCGCCATTCCGGCGAAAGACATTGACAAAGCCGCCACGGCAGCTCCGCTTAAAAATTTATTCGAAAAAGACATTTATTCCTCCCAAAAGTCTATTCTCTTCACAGTTTATACCCCCTCAAAACGCGCCTCAAACAGTTCGCAACGCCTCTCAAAACGGCACCTAAAAAACCAGCGTGGTTTCCCGAAACACAACATAGATTTCGAGTCCAAAATGCAAGTAATTTTTGCGCCCTAAATTCTTCAAAGCGCTTTGGATTTTGTTTGCGTATTCTGCGATTCACGCACTGTCAATTCCCAAAAAATCGCCTTATCGAAAAAATATACCTTTATTATTTTCAGAAAATGAGACAGAAACAGCTTTAAATAACCAAAATTTCCATGAAATTGGGTTTGTTACCTGGTCGCTAAGAAAGTTTTGCAAAATATTGGAAGCGCTTTGACGAATTCAACAAATCTTAAATCTCTGTCCCAAGAGCTTGGCATGTCTCAGACCACAGTGAGTCGCGCACTCAATGGCTTCCCAGAGGTCAGTGAAAAAACCCGCCAGGTGGTCCTGGAAGCGGCCGCAAAACACAATTACAAACCCAACACGCGCGCCCGGCGCTTGGCCACTGGGAAATCTATGACAATCGGGCATTTGGTCTCGGTGTCTAAAGAATATGAACTGGTCAATCCGATCTTTGCGGATTTCATCGCCGGCGCTAGCGCACGCTATGCGCAAAGCGGCTATGATTTGCTGCTCTCGCTGGTGCCCGATGAAGATGAATTTACCAGCTATAAAGAATTGGCCGCGCGGTCAGCGGTGGATGGTGTGGTGGTGCACGCACCGCGCGTCGACGAACAACGCATCGCTCAGCTCAATAGCCTCAATCTGCCCTTTGTAGTGCATGGACGCTCGAGCAACGCGCTGGAGAAATACAATTGGGTGGACGTCAACAACGAGCGGTCCTTTTTTCGAGCGACGCAATTGTTGATCGAATTGGGCCATACCTCCATCGGGTTGATCAACGGTGTGGCGGGCGTGGATTTTGCCGTGCGCCGAACGCAGGGCTATCTGCGTGCACTCAAAGAACACAACATCGAACCCACTGATGCCCATGTCACCCATAGCGAAATGACCGAGCCGAATGGTTATAAAAACGCCCTTGCGCTCCTAGACTTGCGCAACCCGCCAACGGCCCTCATCGCCTCTTCGATCATTATGGCCAATGGCATAAGGCGCGCACTCGATGACCGGGATTTGAAACTCGGACGGGATGTCTCTGTGATCACCCATGACGATGACTTATCTTATTTCCGCGACGCCGCTGCCGTTCCGGTCTATACCGCAACCCGCTCTTCCGTGCGTGAAGCCGGTCGCCTGAGCGCGGACCTTTTGCTCAAAACAATTGTCAATCCCGGCCGGGACCCTGAAGGTATATTGCTGGATGCCGAGTTAATTCTCGGCTCCTCCACCAAACCACCACCAACGCGATAGCAAACCATTATGGCACCTCGCAGCCATTGGCAGCTTCAAACACCTCGAACCACCGCTCGCGATCAAATGTAATGGCACAGGCTGCATCCAACTTGGCGATGCGCGAGAGATTGTTGGTGCCCAGCACAGGCATTATGCGTGCAGGATGCGCCAAGAGCCACGCCACTGCCGCCGCCGCCGCATCACCCGCGCCAATCTCGTTCAGCAAGCTCAACAGCTTGGGGTTCTCCCCCTGGAACAAGGCGCCGCCAGCCAGCGGGGACCAAGCCATTGGCGGCACCCCAAATTCTTGCAAAAAGGCCAAATCGCCATTGGTAAACGCGCTGTTTTCCACAACGCTCATCTCGATCTGATTTGTGGCCAGGGGCGTTTTCATGGCCGATTGCAATAAGGTCCAGTCATGGCGTTTAAAGTTCGATACGCCCACTGACGCAACTTTCCCTGAGGCCACCGCAGCATCCAAAGCCGCTCCCGTCTCATGATGATCTATCATTGGATCTGGCCGGTGGACCAATAACAGGTCAATTTTTTCAGTGCCCATGAGGCGTAGAGAATGATCGATCGAGGCGGCAATATGCGCCGGGGAGGTATCATAGTGCTTGACCCGGGTACTGGCATACCGCCCCGCCCCAGCCAAAATATCGCATTTTGTCACGATTTCGATTTGATCGCGCAGATGCGGAGCCGCACGCAGGACGTTGCCGAACACCTCCTCTGCCTCATAGCCGCCATAGATATCCGCTTGATCCATGGTGGTGATGCCCTGAGCCAAGCACGCCTCGATTTTCGCCTGTACATGGCGCGGGCTGGTGTCGCTGTCATCTGCCAGGCGCCACATACCATAAATCAAACGGCTTAACGCCACAGTCTCAGTCAGTGAAATTCGTTCCATTACACGCGGGG
>JAKMFM010000142.1 GCA_022425445.1 Planktomarina sp. | reverse complement strand
GGTTCAACCGTCGGCAGGGCAAAAGGTCAAGTAGATTCGGGGATTTCTGGGCTTTTAGCACCCTTTATGCCAATTTTGCGGGTGATGCATGCGGGTGGGGCGACTGTTGGTATTGTCGGGCCCAATTTAGCAATTGATCAAGGGGCATGGGGCGACCGATTCCGAACCCCTGCGCGTGGCCGCAGCCAAGTTTTTGCACAAGGCGCCGCTCCGCATTGGTTTCTATCCCCTCTGCGATAGTGTCAAGGTTAAGGCGTTGCGCCAATAAAACGACGGCCGCAAGCATATCTTGCTTTTTTGGTTCGCTGTCGATGTTGAGAATAAAAGAGCGATCAATTTTCATTCGGTCAATGTTCAATTGGCGGAGAGAATTAAATGGATTTTGCGCGGTGCCGAAATCATCAAGATCGATGTGACATCCGAGCTTGGCCAGAGTATTCACTGAGTTGCGCACCGGCGATGCCGCGTCTTGAACCACAACATTTTCAAGCACCGCTACCGACAGCCTGTCGGGCTGTAGATCGAATTGGTCCAAAGCCCATAGGATCCGGGTGATCAGCTGCGGATCCTCGAGATCAGATTGCGCAAAATTGACGCCGACTTGCGGCACGAAAACCCCAGCATCTTCCAGATCGCGAATGGCGCTTAGGGAGGCATGTAGTATCGTATCTGTCAATTTGTGCCACAGCTGAGCCCGGGCGACCGCGGGTAAAAAGGCCAAGGGTGCAACCGTCCCATGACTTGGATGATGCCAGCGTGCCAAAGCCTCAATGCCGGTGATCTTCCCATCTTTCAGGCTGACTTGTGGTTGAAAATATGGCAGAATTTCTTGATTTTTGAAGGTGGAATTGAGCTCGTGAGCGGTGGGTGGAGGCCCCGTATTTGTCGCGGGCGCGCTGGGCGTTGTGATGGTCGTTGCTTTGGGGGTGACAGCCCAAATTAGGAGCGCCGCCAGCGCAGATGATACAATCGCACTCCACAGGCCCGCCTCCGGCGCGAAGACCCGCGCGAGACTGGCTGTTAAAGCGGTGCCGCAGATTGCGCCAAGGGCCCATAATAGGCCATTGTGCAATCGGCTTGCGGAGTGGTTTTGCCAAGCAATCACGGGTCATCCTTATTGTCGCTGGCACAGGTAGCGGATAAATGGTAAGGATTTGCTTAATTGGCGGGAGGATTCTACTCGTTTCGCGGTTCGAGAGCCAGGCCAAGGAAATCAAACAACTTGCTGTCAAGAAGGTGGGAAGGTCTGGCATTGGTCAATGCGCGAAACAGCACATTGCGCCGTCCGGGATGATTGGCCTCCCAGCCATCCAAAATTGCCTTGACCTGTTGACGCTGCAGCCCATCTTGACTGCCGCAAAGATCGCACGGAATGATTGGATAATTCATCGCCTTGGCAAAAGCCTCGCAATCTTGCTCAGCAACATGGGCAAGGGGGCGGTACAAAAACAGATCTTTATCTTCATTGACCAGTTTAGGTGGCATTGTGGCCAATCGGCCGCCATGAAACAGATTCATGAAAAATGTTTCTAAAATATCATCGCGGTGGTGACCCAAGACCACCGCGGAGCACCCTTCCTCGCGCGCAATCCGGTACAGATTGGCACGGCGCAGCCGGGAACACAGGGCACAAAAGGTGCGCCCGGCCGGTGTTTTGTCCATCACCACGGAATAGGTGTCGCGGTATTCAATGCGATGCGGCACCTGCATACGCTCCAGGAACTCCGGCAAAACGGTTGCGGGAAAGCCCGGTTGTCCTTGATCGAGATTACAGGCAATCAATTCCACTGGCAGCAGGCCGCGCCACTTCAACTCATAGAGCACCGCCAGCAGCGTGTAGCTGTCTTTCCCGCCCGATAGGCAGACCAGCCAGCGCGCACCTGGTTCAATCATCCCATAGTGTTCGATGGCTTCGCGGGTGTTGCGCAGCAGGCGCTTGCGGAGCTTTTTGAACTCAGTGGTCTTTGGTGCTCCCTCAAAAAGGCGGTGAATTTCTGTGTCATCGTCGAACATGCGCTCCTTATGCCCAAGCCGTTGCTGGGTTGCAATTGCTGGTAGGCCTGCCGAGCTACAAAAGAGTTTTGAATGGATCACGCGGTTTGTACTCAGGTGGCAACCCAATATCGCGGCGCATATGCGGATTTATGGGCAAGCGCATGGCGCGCTTGGGTCTGCGTTGTCTCAATTTGAGTTTGAGGATTTGGCACAAGACTCGAAAAGTTCCATGGTCTTTGATGAGATCTTGCATATGCGCCAAGAGATGGTCGCGTTCAATCAGTGTCATGATATGTCTCCTGAACGGGCAAAAGCCACGCTCGATGTGATAAAATAGACAGCCGCGGCCTAGAGCCGATGGCTTATAAATGGATTGGAGTTATGAGGGTTGGGCCCTGAAATTTGGGCAGGGCTTAGGGCAAAAATGCCCGGTTACACATTCGTTAGGACGCAGCGCCTCGAGTGCCACGACACGCAGACCAAGGGGTGTAATTAAAATATGTCATTAGTTTAACCTCCCTTTCAATGGGTTGCGCTCGGCCGCCGTCGCACAGCAATCAAATTCGCGCAAGCGTTATGGTTGCATCATTCCGCGAGTGTTGATTTTTAGTCACGACTTGGGGGGTGTTTTCCAGGGACCGGATCGTAGCCATCGCCGCCAAAAGGGTGGCATCTGCCCAAGCGCCGCACGATCAATGCAGAACCTTTGATCGCGCCGTGTTTCTCCAGCGCCTCGAGTGCATAGGCCGAGCAGGTGGGTTGATACCTGCAATTAAATCCCACCCAGGGGCTAAAAAATAGTCGGTAAAACCGCACGGGCAAGGCGAGGATATGGGCAAAGATCGTCATGGCTTGCTGTGCAGTTTTCGCAAGGCAGACAAGAGCTCGTCTTGCAGCGCGGTAAATTTGGTGGTGGCGGTGACATTGGCACGGCCAATGAGCACATAATCATGACCGACCCGACCAAACTTTGGCAGAACCAGACGGGCTATTTCCCGCAGCCGGCGTTTTGCACGGTTGCGTGCCACCGCATTGCCGACTTTTTTGGAACAGGTGAATCCCACGCGCATCTCTTGCGCATCGCTCCGGTCACGGGCCTGAATGACAAAGCTTGTGGAATGTACCCGTTTGGCATGGGCCAGCCGCAAAAAGTCTTTGCGGTTTTTTAACCGCTCCAACATCAATAAGTCCGACGACCCGTGATCGCCGGACTTATTGGTATTGAACTCAGACATCACTAAAGGGGCGCTTATGCGCTCAATGATTTCCGGCCGCGAGCGCGGCGTGCATTCAGAATTTTGCGGCCAGCTTTTGTGGCCATGCGCGCACGAAAACCGTGGCGGCGTTTGCGAACAAGGTTCGATGGTTGGAATGTGCGTTTCATCGCGAGATCTCCGGTTGGATCAGCTCAACTGCTAAGCCATTTATTTCAGGACCCAGCCTTTAGGGCTTGATCGTCGGCGAGTCAAACAGACAATGCGTTATTTTCGCCAAAATTCTTCTAGAAAGTTTATAGTTACTGAAACAATTTCGTGATTCTCATCAATGTCGCGTGAGGTGGGGTAGGAAAATTCTCTTTTGGCAGGCATGTGTAGGGGAATTTACAAGGAATTTGAGAATGCAGGCAGGCTTCGCATCTATTTTTGGTATTTTGGCGCATTATCGCGTCCCGATTGTGTTGCTGCTCTGTGTGGCATCCGGATCTTATTTTTTACAAGGCTATCTAAGCTTCGACAGCCTGCGCGCGCATCGGGTGATTTTGGTTGAATTTCGGGATGCCAATTACCTTCTGGCGGTTCTGGTATTTATTCTTGCCTATACGCTGTTTGTGGCGTTTTCAGTGCCGGGGGGCTTGATTCTGTCCCTGTCGGGCGGGTTTTTATTCGCGACCTTTCCAGGTGTGCTGTATAACATGGTTGGCGCAACATTGGGCGCGAGTGCAATTTTCTTGGCGGCGCGCTGGGGGTTTGGCGCAAACTTGGCGGCAAAATTGGAAAATTCTGAAGGTTTGGTCAAAAAGATTAAGGACGGCATCGATGCAAACCAATGGTCCATGCTATTCCTGATCCGCTTAATTCCCGGGGTTCCGTTCTTTTTGGCCAATCTGGTTCCAAGTTTTCTGGATGTACCTCTGCGGCGCTTTGTCATTTCAACGTTTTTTGGCATTTTTCCCGGAGCTTTGGTGTTTACCTCCATTGGCGCTGGGCTGGGTGATATTTTTGCGCGCGGCCAGACACCGGATCTTGCGGTCGTGTGGGAGCCGCAAATTATTCTTCCAATTTTAGGCCTTTGCCTTCTGTCAGCCTTACCGGTCTTGCTGAAGATTTTGCGCGGCAAGAAAGGGATTTGACCATGGAGCTGATAAAGACTGATGTTTTGGTGATTGGCGCTGGCTCGGGCGGCCTGTCTGTTGCGGCAGGTGCGGTGCAGATGGGCGCGCGCGTTGTCTTGCTGGAGGGCCATAAAATGGGGGGCGATTGTCTCAATTATGGCTGCGTGCCGTCTAAGGCCCTTCTGGCGACGGCCTCTATGGCACATGCCCAGGGCGGCAATGCCGCTATGGGTGTCGAGTCTGCTGAGAAGAGCATCGATTACGGGACGGCCAAAGATTTTGTGGCCTCGGTCATCGGTCAGATCGCGCCGCATGACAGCGTGGCGCGGTTTGAGAGCTTGGGCGTAGATGTGATTGAGGCTTTTGGCCGTTTTATTTCTCCGACGGAAGTTCAAGCAGGAGGCCGGGTGATCACCGCGCGCCGAATTGTCATCGCCACCGGCTCCAGCCCCTTGGTCCCGCCGATCCCGGGTTTGAGCGATGTACCTTATTATACAAACGAAACAGTATTCGATTTGCGCGAGCGACCTGATCATCTCTTGATAATAGGCGGCGGTCCCATTGGCATGGAGATGGCGCAGGCGCATCGCAGGCTTGGATCTGAAGTGACTGTGATCGAGGGGCAAAAGGTCTTGGCCAAAGATGATCCTGAATTGGTCGCGATCCTCGTGCAAAAGTTGCGCGATGAAGGCATTGAGATTGTAGAGGAAGCATTGGCGCAAAGCGTGTCGGGCAAGGGCGGTGATATCACCGTGAGCACATCACGAGGTGAGTTTCACGGAACGCATCTTTTGATGGCCGTCGGCCGCAAGGTTAATACAGAGCGGCTTGATCTGGAGGCCGCCGGAATTGCCTATGATCGAAGTGGAATAAAGGTGGATGGGGGGCTGCGCACCAGCAACCGGCGGGTCTATGCGATTGGCGATGTGGCAGGTGGTCTGCAATTCACTCATGTGGCGGGTTACCATGCCGGTGTTGTGATCCGCTCGATGCTTTTTGGTCTGAGATCTAAGGCGAAAAGCGCTCACATCCCGTGGGCGAGTTACACCGACCCCGAGCTGGCACAGGTCGGGTTGAGCGAAGCGCAGGCTCATGCAAAATTTGGCGCGCGCCTGGAGGTTGCGCGCTTTGACTTTGATGGCAGCGACCGGGCCATTGCCAACGGCAAGACCACTGGATTGATCAAGGTCATGGTGGTCAAAGGAAGACCGGTGGGCGCGTCTATCGTCGGTGCTGGGGCGGGAGATCTGATCGGGATATGGGCTATGGCGCTGGCCAATAACCTAAAAATGTCTGCGATTGCCGCAACGGTCCTGCCCTATCCCTCTATGGGGGAGATCAACAAAAGGGTTACAGGCGCCTATTTTTCGCCAAAGCTGTTCGAAAGCCCGTTTGTCCGGTGGTTGGTCGGCCTGGTGCAGCGGTTTATTCCTTAAAGCTCAGGTCACAGTAGAATGTTTCAAACGCTTTCAGGACGGTTCTTTATCCTTACAGTATTGTTTGTGATCTTGGCGGAGGTTCTGATCCTCGTCCCATCGGTTGCGCGCTTCCGGTTGGATTATTTGAGGGCAAGCCTTGAGCGCGCGCAAATTGCTTCCTTGGCGCTGGAGGCGGAGGAGCGGATCTCTTCGGATCTGGAGGCAGAGCTTTTAGAAACTGCTGAGGTCTATAACGTGGTGTTGCGGCGCAATGAGGTGCGCCAGCTGGTGCTGTCCTCACCAATCCCAGCGCCGGTTGTTGCCTCTTTTGATTTGCGGCATCCCTCGTTCTATGAGCTGGTGGTTGATGGTTTGGCCGCCCTGTTTGACCCCAGTGATCACGTCATTCGCGTGATTGGAGACCCGGTGCGCCGAGCCGGGCTTTTGATTGAGATTACCATGTCCACGCGTGGGCTCCACGAGGCGCTTGTGACCTATGCCAGTCAAGTGCTTTGGGTGTCGACGGCCATCTCCGCTCTGACCGCTGTCTTGCTATTTTGGGCCGTGCGGCAGGCCTTGCTCCTGCCGATGCGCCATGTGGTTTCGCATATGAAATCTTACGCCAACGCACCGGAAGATGCCCGAAGCATCATCGCCCCTGATGCCCGGCTCAGCGAGCTGCGCGAAGCGCAAGAGGCGATGAAATCCATGCAAATTGAATTGACAGGTGCTTTGAAGCAAAAAGAGCGATTGGCCCAATTGGGTGGCGCTGTGGCAAAAATCAGCCATGATTTGCGCAATATCCTCAGCTCGGCGCAATTGTTTACCGATCGCATTGAAGCCAGCGATGACCCGACGGTTGCACGATTGGCGCCAAAACTGGTTCGCTCGATTTCTCGGGCCATCCACCTGTGCGAAACGACATTGGCTTTTGGGCGCGCCGAGGAGGCGCCGCCTCAGCTCGAGTGGCTGCACCTGTCGCGCCTGTTTGCGGATGTGGTGGAGGCAGAGCAATTGGCTAGTGAAGATACTATCATATTCACCTACTCTGTGGCTCAAGATTTGCAGCTGTGGGCCGATCCTGAGCAGCTCTATCGGGTGATTTCAAATCTATGTCGAAATGCCCGTCAGGCCTTGGAGGCTGGGCCGGGCCAGGGGCAAATTGAGTTGAGTGCGGCAGAGGCGCAAGGGCATTGGTGGATCAAAGTGACAGACAATGGACCGGGTCTGCCAGAGCGGGCAAAAAACAACCTGTTTACAGCCTTCCAAGGCGGGACAACTAAAGGAGGCTCTGGTCTGGGCCTTGCAATCAGTGCCGAATTGATCCGCGGCCACGGCGGTCGTTTGAGTTTGGCGAAATCAGACGCGGCCGGCAGCATATTTACCATTCAGTTGCCAAAAATAAACAACTGAATTTTTCGAAATATTACCCTTGCATCCCCGCCCACCTGCCGCTATCTCCCCGCACAGTGGACCGATAGCTCAGCTGGATAGAGTACCTGACTACGAATCAGGGGGTCGGGGGTTCGAATCCTCCTCGGTCCGCCACTGATTTCCCCCACATCCAACAGCTTCATATAACTGGTTTTTATACCCGTTGTTTCAGGCTGTTATTTTTAGATTTTCAATCCGAGGATTTTCTCTCGCGCGAGAATTACACCGTTTCAACCTTTTCCTCAGAGGCGCTATTTCGGCAGCACGAGTTTCCATCTTTTTTGCAATTAACAGGGAAATTAACAGGGAATTTTCTTTTTTTTGGGTTTCGGGAGCGTCTGGAAATGCTGTAGTAGCCATAAATTATTGGGGTTTAGAAGTGCGCTGGGCAAAATTAACAGGGAATTAAATAAGAATTAACAGGGAACTTTGCTGATTAAGAGCTTATCTTGCTCAACCCAAGTTTCAGGCACCCGCTTGCTTTGCAAATAACGAATGGTGAGGTCTGGATTCAGGGTTCCATTTAGGATTGCTTTTTGAAATTTTGGCGACAAACAGGCGAGCCGAACACGCTTCCAAATAGTCCCGTCGAGGGTACTGTCAGACAAAATGAGCTTGAGGCCGGGAGGGCGGTTTAGTAGCCTTGCCGTATGACATAATACTCTACATTCAGGCACTTTAAAACGAGCCCATAGATCATCCGACTGGCTGTGATGCTTTATGTTCGGTTTCCGCTGTCTCTCCGTAATGTGGAAGCCCTGCTTCATGAGCGTTTAGTGTAGGCAGTGTAGGCAGTGTAGGCAGTGTAGCCCTTTCTGAAAACTTTCTACTGAGAATTCTGTGGGTACTTTTCGGATTGGGCTATATTCCCTACATTCTTTAATCTTTTCAACGATGAAGAAGTTTTTTACAAGTAACACTAACAACAACATCGTATTTACATACTAACTTGAGAAGCAAGATCAGCACTAAAACTGGTTTACGCAAATATACTTCACAACGAGTGTAAATAAATACTATCATATACTTAACTACATTATTCAGTGACAATAATTGGAAGTAACCAATTACCACAAATCTCAATAACTGGCGTAGCCTAGGGCTTCGTACACAAACTAAAACCCCATCTGTGTAACACCCCATGTATACTTACCCGTACACCTCCACTGGCCCACGCATGGGGTGGCGACTTAAACTAGTGTTGCTATGTTGATTTAACTTCTTAACAGCATTACTGACCAGATTACTGACCAATATGCGCCTTATTGTACTGAACTCAGGTATGCTGTATCCAGTGATTACATAGAGTTAGCTGATTACTGACGGATGCAACAGGAGATGAACACCCTGTTTGTCCGCCATAAATTGCCTTACTAGCAGTGGCATATCCCCACTATTCTCCAGTCAATTCGTGTCTTTTACATCGGCAATCGTTATGTCGCATCTGGGTACCTACCAGAGTGCTTACCAAAACCATCTCACATGTTTTCATCCGTAATGGCTACTATAGTTCGACTGCGCGGTTTGGGCACGCTGGCCTATATCTTTGGCATCCCTTTCGGCCGCATCAGCCGCTTTTGTGCTGCAATACGG
>JAKMFM010000084.1 GCA_022425445.1 Planktomarina sp. | reverse complement strand
TGCCGCCATCGAAAATGCGCAAAGCCGCGGCGGGATTGGCGAGGTAATAGCTTGGGTTGTAAAACAGCACATAACCCAATCGCCCTCCGATGATGATTCCGAAAATCAACCAGGTGATGAGATCATCCAGGTTGGATTCGCTAAAGGCTGGCCTTTCTTGCGGCCAGAGCGCGGGCCGGCGCAGGGCGCGGCGCATGATCCAGGAGGCCAGTAAAATACCTGCAATATAGGCCAGAGCATACCAGCGCAGGGCAAGTTCAAACCCACCGAGGTCAAAATCCATGCCACCCAGCGAAAACTGCCAGAGCGGAATATCCACCGAAATCAGGGTGGGCGAGACGTCTGGAAAGGGAATCGAAACGATCATAACCCTTCATTCCCAGAGCCGCGGTCTAAGTCAACCTTGAGTTCCGCGATCTTAGACCCCATATAAGATCAAAGCGATTTCTCGCCGCTAAGGAGACAGATGATGCAAGGTAAAAATAAGTTCATGGATGACATGAGCCAAATTATGACGAATGCGATGGGTGTCGCACAGGGCGCCAAGGACGAGGCGGAGAATGCCATGAAAAGCCTCATGGACCGTTGGCTGGCAGATCGCAATTTTGTCACCCGTGAAGAATTCGATGCGGTGCGGGCCATGGCGCAAAAGGCGCGGGCGCAAAATGACGAATTGAGCGCGCGGCTCGAAGCGCTCGAAGCTGCTGGGGCGAAAAAGGCTCCAAAATCCAAGGCTGCACCCAAGACTTAAGCGCCGCCGCGCCGCGGCGATCTCGCAGTTTTTCGAAGCGTGACAGCTTCACCTGCCAAAAGGCCGTCCTGTCGGGGCGGCCTTTATGGTTTTGCAGAACCGGATGGCTATTTTGCCAGTTTGTCCACAGATAAATGACTTATCCCCAGATAAATGACTGGACAGCTTCCCAGTCAACGGACACCATAGTTTGTATAGAAGCCTTCGGTGGCCGCAAAATCTTGGGGAATATACAAGGGATTGTGAAGCCGCCGGATGAGAGTTTTGGCCCGAAAGGGGGTTGTTTATGGCACTGTCCAATCATGCCTATGATTTTGAAGATCTACATCCGATAGATATTGTAGAAGATATTGCCACTCATCAGGAATGGCAGTTTGATCGCATTGCGGATGATCAAATCTCAATGGAGATGGCCGGGCAATGGCGCAGCTATTCGATCACTTTGGCGTGGTGTGAGCCCGATCAAACCCTGCGTTTGGTCTGTAGCTTCGAGATGGACCCTCCCGCCCATCGGACGCCTGCACTCTATGAGGCGCTCAACGCGGTCAATGATATGTGCTGGGCCGGCGGTTTTGCCTATTGGGGCGCCGAGCGGTTGATGGCTTATCGTTATGGGTTGATCCTTTCCAATGGCCAAATGGCAACGCCCGATCAGATTGATACGATGATTTCCGCGGCCGTCACGTCGGCTGAGCGCTATTATCCGGCCTTTCAAATGGTCACTTGGGGCGAAAAAGATCTTGAGACGGCATTGAAAGTGGCCATTGCAGAGGCCCACGGCCATGCGTAGGATCCTAGGGTAAAGGTGAATACGGATTTGAAGATGTTTTCAAATAATATTTTAAAACGTGGTTTGGTGTTGCTTGGCTGCGGAAAAATGGGGTCCGCACTTTTGAGCGGTTGGATCGATCAAGGAATTGATCCTAAATCCGTTTGGATTTTGGACCCCAAACCCAGTGACTGGCTTTTGTCGCTTGGCGTGCGGGTCAACGAAATGCTGCCCGATGACCCGGCCGTGGTTTTGGTGGCGGTCAAGCCGCAGATGATGGGCGAAGCCCTGCCGCGATTGCAGCGGTTTGGTTCAGCCACAACCTTGTTTATCTCCGTGGCCGCGGGCACGCCCATTACGGCCTTTGAGTATGTCTTGGGTAAATCCACGCCTATCGTGCGCGCTATGCCCAACACGCCTGCGGCCATTGGCCAAGGAATCACAGCGTTGATCGGCAATGGGCGCGCAACGGAGAAAGATGTGGCAGAAGCGCAAAGCCTGATGGCCGCCGTGGGTCAGACGCTTGTGTTGCAAAATGAACAGCAAATGGATGCGGTTACGGGCGTGTCTGGTTCCGGTCCGGCCTATGTATTTTTGATGATCGAGGCTTTGGCAGCAGCGGGTGTCAACCAAGGACTTCCAGAGGATATGGCGATGCAGCTCGCGCAGGCCACAGTGGCCGGTGCCGGTGCTTTGTCGGTCCAGGCCGGTGAGAGCGCCGAGCAACTTCGCATCAATGTCACCAGTCCCAATGGCACGACCCAAGCGGCGCTTGACATTTTGATGCGCAGCGAGACCGGATTGCCGCATCTTTTGGATCAAGCCGTGGCCGCGGCCAGTCGCAGATCGCAGGAGCTGTCAAATGCATGAGGTCACCTATGCGGATTTTGCCCAGCTGGATATGCGCATTGGCCATGTCACCCGCGCCGAACCCTTTCCAGAAGCTCGCGTCCCAGCCATTAAACTTTGGGTGGATTTTGGCGGCGATCTTGGGGTTAAGAAATCTTCTGCGCAGTTGAGCGACCATTATACGCCGGAAGCGTTGGTTGGCACTCAGGTGTTGGCAGTGGTGAATTTTCCGCCGCGCCAGATTGGCAAAGTGATGTCTGAGGTTTTGGTGCTCGGTGTTCCCGATGAGGCCGGAAAAGTGGTGTTGATGCGGCCGGACCAGGATGTGCCGATTGGTGGGCGATTATTTTAAGGCCCGGAGCACAGGGCAACAGCGTCCGCGCTGCAATGTCCAATATGGGTTGAGGGGCTTGTGGGATGTCTCCACTAAATGCGGATGTCACGATTCGAACGGCCCAGGCTGAGGATGCCGCCGATATTCAGGCGGTTTATGCGCCTTTCGTGCAAGAAACCTCTGTTTCCTTTGAAACCGTTCCGCCCAGCGTCGAGACCATGGCCGCGCGGATCTCTAGCAACCTTGCCCGCCATGGCTATTTTGTGGCGCAGTCGGACGCAGGAATTTTGGGCTTTGCCTATGCTAGCCCCTATCGTCCCCGCCCGGCCTATGAACGCACCGCAGAGGTGAGTGTGTACCTGGCGCCCCAGGCTCAGGGTCGCGGCCTTGCGCAGGCGCTCTATCGGGCGCTCTTTGCACATTTGGCCGCCCGCGGGTTTCATACGGCCGTGGCCATTGTGACATTGCCAAATCCGCAGAGCGCGCAGCTGCATGAACGTTGCGGGTTTGCCCATGTGGGCAGCCTGCAAGATGTTGGGCGCAAATTTGGCCAGTGGCACGGAACAGCGATTTATCAGCGTATGATTGGCCAGGCCGATCTGCACCATGCCGTGCGGCGATTGGAGGCCAGCGACACCGCGGCATTGGCGCAGGTATTAAGGCTTATTCAAACCTCTTTTGCCTATATGACGGGGCGCATTGATCCGCCCAGCTCCATGCACCAGCTGACCGTGAGTGCGCTGGCGCAGATGGCAAAAGACAGCTCGGTGTTGGCTCTCGGAGATCCAGTCGCGGCATGCCTTGTGGCCAAGCCTTTGCCGCACGCGCTGTATTTGGGCAAAATTGCTATTGCGAGCGATCTGCGTGGCCGCGGAGTGCTGCGTGCATTGTTGGGGAGGAGCGAGGAGTTGGCCCGCTCTCTGAGCCTGTCCCGGCTTGAGCTGCAGGTGCGTATCGAGCTGGTGGAGAACCAAAAGGTTTTTGGCAAATGTGGATTTGTCGAGACTGCCCGCAATGCCCATCCGGGCTATGATCGCGCAACCGAAATCACCATGCAGAAACTTCTCAAACCCTAAACTGGTCTGGAGATCACATCCATTTATGCATCTGTGCCAAATCAAGCCTGCCTAATTTTTCAATGAGCCGCGCGCGCAGTTTGCGCATGGCAGACAGCCATTTGTCGGGCTCGGTTGCTTTGAAGGCCATGTAATCGGCCACTTGTGGATGTGGTAGGATCAAAAAGCGTTCCGCCTCCATCGCATCTGCCACGCGCTGGGCTGTGACTTCGGGGCTTAATAGACCGGGCATTTGTGCGGCCGAGGCAGGATCATCATACCCAAGCATGGGCGTGGCGACATATTGCGGACAAACCACTGAGACTTTGAGACCTTCGTCTCCGTGGGAAATGGCCAGTGCTTCAGCAAAACCAACGGCGGCGTGTTTGCTGGTGGAATAGGCAGCATCACCAATTTGGTTGAGCAGCCCGGCAGCCGAGGCCATCTGAACCAGATAGCCCTCTCCGCGCGCCAGCATGGCCGGTAAAACGGCACGGCAGGCATAGACATGTGCCATGACATGCACCTCCCAGGCCGCCTGCCAGACGCTATCTGGCGCTGAGGCCGCGTGATCTGGCTCGCCCGTGCTGAACCCAGCATTGGAAAAGAAAATATCGACTGGGCCAAGGGTCGCTTCCACCTTTGCCACAACCGCATGAATATCGCTCTGGGCAGTGACATCACGAACCATATACAGCGCGCCAAGCTCCCCCGCAAGGTCGCTCAGCGCCGGTTCATTGAGGTCGCAGAGCATCAAACGCGCGCCGCGCGCCGCAAATTCACGGGCCAAAGCCGCGCCAACGCCGCCTGCGGCGCCGGTTAGAATAATTATCTTGCCTTGGAATTCCAAAGGGGTCTCCCTGATGTCTAGCGCTGCCCACCACCTTGGATGCTATGCACCTGTGCATCCGTGATTGGTTCTATGGGTAATCGGGCCGTTGTAACGAGGCTGGCGCTTTGCGCGCCAAGGGTCAATGTGAATTTTGAACGTTGCACCTAGCGGGGACTCCTGTCTGAGCCGAGATTTCAGGCCGGCTGCCCTGTTACGGCTTGCGCGTTAAGTGCGGAGCGGTATGCTGCGTGCTACGCAAACAGCTGCGGCAATGTCTGGGTTTTCCCGCCTAAATCGGCGGCCTGGTAGAACGAGGAGGAGTTGAAAATGCACTGGGATGAGTTTTCCGACTGGGGCGCGAAAATTTCCCAATGGGCCGCAGATTACCATAAAAATTTGCGTAACCGTCCGGTGCGCGCTCAAACAGAGCCAGGAGATGTGGCCGCTCT
>JAKMFM010000083.1 GCA_022425445.1 Planktomarina sp. | reverse complement strand
GTTGGATTTCCATGGGTCCACCATTGGAAGACGAGCTTGTTGAATTCGAAGATGGCCACATGAACGATCTTCAGCATCTCTCTGAAGATATCTCGGCCTTCCTGATGTGGACCGCTGAGCCAAAACTTAACGACCGGAAACGTGCCGGAACGGTTGGGGTTTTAATCTTGGGCTTTTTGACCCTGCTGCTATATCTGGCCAATAAGCAGCTCTGGCGTCCCATAAAATATAGAAAAGACTGAGTCTTTTTCCCAAAAAAAACGCGTCTCCTCGGGGGCGCGTTTTTTTATGGGCTCAAGGTGCCCGCCGCCCCAGATAGGCCTGCAAGGCCGCTGGAGGCTCGTGAAACAAGGGGCCGATTGGCGCAGGCGCATCTGCGAGACCATCGGCAACCAAAATGGCGTATTCTGCAAAGCTCATTGCGTCTTGCGGATCATGGGTGACCATCAATGTGGTGATACCAGCCTGCTGCACAATCTGACGCGTGATCTCTAGCATTTCATCCTTCAGCGCCGGACCCAGCGCTGCAAAAGGTTCATCCAGCAGCAAAAGTGGACGTTGACGCAACAACACCCGCGCCAATCCCGCTCGACCTTGCTGGCCGCCTGAGAGGTCACGCGGATAGGCTGTCGCCTTGTCACTCAGCCCCACCTGATCCAGCGCGGCTAAAGCCTGTGCCTTCTGAGATACCGAAAGACGCATATCAGGCCGCAAGCCGATGGCCACATTGTCCAGAACCATGAGGTGGGGAAAGAGATTATGATCTTGAAACAATATGCTGAGCGGCCGTTCTCCGGGGTGATCTGGCATGGGCTGGCCATTCCAAAGCACCTGCCCAGTACGCGGTGCAAGAAACCCAGCAATCGCGTTAAGTAATGACGATTTACCCCCACCAGAGGGACCAATCACCGCCACCCGATCCCCCACTGCAATTTTGAAATCCGCCTTAAGAGAAAATCCGCCCTGCTGAACAGCCAACCTATCCAAATGCAGCATGCCGGCGCCCTCCACGATCAAACATCCAGAACAAAAATAAACTCTGCACGACAAGAACCACCGCTGTCGCGGCGGCCTGGTCCATACGATAAGCACCCATTAAGCGATAAAGCATCAACGGTAAGGTTTGCAAATCAGGATCCGCAAAAAGCGCAATCACACCAAGATCTCCCATTGAGAGCGCCGCAGCGAGACCAGCCGAAAACCCAATCGGGCGACGCAGGCGAGGCCCTAAAATCCGTTTCGCCCAGATCCAACGGCCCATTCCAAGGCTCATGCGCAAACGGAGGTAGTCGCCATATGTCTCTTGAACCGCAGGCATCAATACCCGCAAAGCGAAGGGCAAGGCCATCATGGCATTGACCGAAGCCGTGATCGGCAGGGCAAAAGCCATTGGTTGCGCATAAGGGAAAATCAACACAAAAAGACCAGTTCCCACCACCAGCGGACTGCTGGCCAGACCCAAAATTCCCGTAGCCTCCGCCAAGCTGCGCGCCAGTGCGCCCCGACGTGCAAAGGCCAGCGACAGCGACAGCGCCATCGCCAGACAGAGGGCAGTTGATATAATGGCGATGGTCAAAGATGTTACGCTAGCCGCAAGAATTTGCGGCGGCAGTTCAAGCAAATGCCGCACCCCCCGAAATAGAACGGCCCCAAGCGGCAGCACCAAGAACGCAGCAGCGATTGAAATCCAAAATCCATCCCATAACCGATGCCGCCGCCCATCCAATCGTTGCAGAACCCGATCGAGCCCAAGGCCATTGGTTTGCGGCAAGGGTACGAGAAAGGCCAGAAGTGACACGGTACCACAAATTAAAAATTGGACCAGCGCAAGACTGGCCGCTTTTCCCAGATCAAAATCCAAGCGAAAAGCCTGATAAATAGCCAGCTCTATGGTTGTCCCCCTTGGGCCGCCTCCGACTGCGAGCGCGACAACAAAACTGGTAAGGCATAGCAAGAACACAAGCAGAAATGCCCCTGGAACTGTGGAACGCAGCATCGGTCCTTCGATCAATCGAAAATAGGCCCATGGCGCGGTGCCAAGACTTTCAGCAACTCTAAATCGCTCTGCGGGGATTGCCATCCAAGCCTGCAGCAAGAGCCGCGTCACCAAAGGCAAATTGAAAAAAACATGGGCCAGGATCACGCCTGGTGCGCCATAAATGGATAATTTTGCAAAGCCAGCCCAATCCAATGCAGCGCTGATCCATCCTGCACGGCCAAAAACTGCCAGAAGTCCCAAAACGCCGACAATCACCGGCAAAATAAAGGGCGCGCCTAACAGTGTGATCAGAGCTTGGCGGCCAGGGAAACTTTGCCGCGCCAAGGCCCGCGCCACTGGGATCGCCATTGCTATGCTCAATGATGCCGAGAGGCTCGCTTGCCACAGGGTAAATTTGATGGCCGACCAATCGGCGTTGTTCAACGCACCAAGCCCGCGCCCTTGCAAGCCGACAACCAAGGCTGTGCCAAGAGAAAAGATGAGCAGGGCAATCAAGACCGCCCCACCAAGAACACTGCGTAGCATTACTGCGAGAGTGCGCTCTGCCATTCATCCAAAGCCGCGCTGCGCTGCGCTGCGGCCTGCTCAGGTGGAAGAATCAAAGACTGCTCGGCACTCAAAGCCTGAGGAAAGCCATCGGGCAATCCATTCTTGGGCGTAACGGCTGGGAACATCCAATTGGTGGTGGGAATGATGCTTTGAAATTCATCAGAAACCATAAATTGGAGGAATTGATCCGCCAGAGCGTTTTGATCTGTCGTCGCAAGTTTCCCAGCCACTTCAATTTGCATGTAATGGCCTTCGTCAAACACAGCAAAAGTTTTGGAAGAATCCTCCTCGGCAATCAGATGATAGGCGGGCGATGTGGTATAGGAGAGTACCAAATCCGCTTCTCCTTCCAAGAACATGCCATAGGCTTCGGACCAACCTGCTGTCACTGTCACAATATTGTCTGAAAGATCAGCCCAGATATCCGCCGCCTCATCACCGTAAGCAGCCTTGATCCAAAGGAGGAGCCCTAAACCCGGTGTGGACGACCGAGGATCTTGGATCACGATTTTCAAATCACTCGCGGCCAGGCCGCGAAAATTTGTCGGAGTGGTCAGATCTGTGTTGTGAACAAAAGCAAAATAACCCCAGTCGAATGGCGCAAAATACGTATCGCTCCAGCCACCGGGCACCGCATAGTTTGCAGACAGTGAAATCGGTGAAAACAAGCCCGTTTCCGCTGCTGCAGCTGTGAGGTTGGTATCCAAGCCCAAAACAATATCAGCCTCAGTGCGGGAGCCCTCAAGCCTGAGGCGCGATAACAATGCCGCCCCATCGCCGGCACCAATCATCTGCAAGTCGCAGCCACATTTGGCCTCAAAAGCAGATTCAACCGCCGGGCCGGGGCCCCAATCTGATACAAAGCTGTCATAGGTATAGACCGTCAATACAGGCGTTTCGGCAACAGCCGCGCTTGCTAAAAACAGTCCTGCGAAAAGGGAAGTCACTTTCATTTTTATCTCCATATCGCCGAACGGGGTCAGGGATTGGAGACATCCAAACCTTCCCTCCGCCGGTGCTAGCCGGTTCAGGTTCTACGGGTTCGCTTACGCATCTCAGCCCATAAGGGCGCCCCGAGGTAGATACTGGATAGTCTTGGCGAAAGGATTTTACAATCCCTACCAGCACAAAAGCGCCCGACAGTGATTCTGCTGTCGAGGAGCATTCGCGCGAAATAAAGAATGTAATCTATTTCTTGTTCAGCCGCTCACCCTCAGCGCGACAGAGGGCATCCGCCTCTGCGATATGCATTGCATGCGGCATGTGAATTGTGCGATCAAAAATAACAGTGTGACGGTCGTATAGCTGGCAGACGACCTCACCTTTGTCGGTTTTCAAAGTCACAGGCTCAGTTTCCATCGATGCAGTTGTGCAACCTGACACAAGCGCCAGTGTTGCCCAAGTAAGCTCAAGCTCAAGCTCAAAAATTTATCCATCACAATTCTGTTTCATCTAATGTTACGGCCTGCTCATTTGGAACCACCCAAACCACCATCCGTTAAAAATTTCTCAAATTACAGAAAGGCACTGAATAACATAACTAATTTTTGCTGTTTATTAACGTTTAATCGTTACATTCGAAGCGACTAAATCCAACGCTACGCGTAGATTCTAGCTGCATTTCAATCGTCTCCGAAAGGTCATCACCTTCAAAGGTGATACATAGTGTTGCAAATTTTCGACATATACCGTCGCCTCCACGAGAGTTTTTCCCGTTCAGCGGGTGAAAATGTAGGTTCACTGCAAAATCATGCGCCACAGAATCCCAATAATGATCTGATTAAATGCAATGATTATTTTTGTTATTTAATTTTAAGTAGAACTAATTATATTTTCAACTGTTTTGAGCGTACCGCAGACCCATCATTGCCAAAATCGCGGCAGGCGCGCTCAAATTATCCCCGCTTAATCGCACCTTCTGTGTGAATGGCGCGCGCTATAGGCCTTGCTCCATAAGACACGCGACGATATTGCAAGGTCAAAGGAGATGCACCATGAGCTTAAACAGTTTTGGACATTTGTTTCGTGTCACGACCTGGGGTGAAAGCCATGGCCCGGCCCTTGGAGCGACGGTGGATGGCTGCCCTCCCGGCGTCCCGATCGATGAAGCTATGATTCAGCAATGGCTCGACAAGCGCAAACCGGGACAAAATAAGTATACCACACAGCGGCGAGAAGCCGATCAGGTGAAAATTTTATCTGGCGTCTTTGAAGGCAGAACAACTGGTACGCCCGTGCAATTGATGATCGAGAATACCGATCAGCGTTCCAAAGACTACAGCGATATCATGGATAAGTTTCGCCCAGGTCATGCCGATATTACCTATTGGCAGAAATACGGAATTCGCGATTACCGCGGTGGTGGACGCAGTTCCGCACGTGAGACCGCAGCACGGGTGGCCGCGGGTGGATTGGCACGCGAAGCCATCAAGTTGCTGGCGCCGTCGCTCAAAATTACTGGCTTCATGTGTCAGATGGGGCCCCATAAAATCAATCGTGACCTGTTTGACGCGTCGCAGATTGACCGAAATCCATTCTGGACTCCAGATCCGCAGGCCGCTCAAGATTGGGCCACCTATTTAGACGACTTGCGCAAATCCGGCAGTTCCGTCGGTGCAATTATTGAAGTGATCGCCTCAGGAGTTCCAGCCGGGCTTGGCGCGCCAATTTACGCCAAGCTCGATACAGATTTGGCCGCAGCGATGATGAGCATCAACGCTGTCAAAGCAGTGGAAATTGGCGATGGAATGGCCGCAGCGGAACTGACCGGTGAAGCCAATGCTGATGAAATTTCAATGGGACTGGACGGGCCAGTTTACAACTCGAACCATGCAGGTGGGGTCTTGGGTGGCATTAGCACAGGCCAAGACGTGGTGGTGCGCTTTGCTGTAAAACCCACATCCTCCATCCTTACGACCCGAAAAACAATCACAAAATTTGGCGAAGATACAGAAATTATCACCAAGGGCCGCCATGATCCCTGCGTGGGCATAAGAGCAGTGCCTGTCGGCGAAGCAATGATGGCCTGCGTGCTTTTAGATCACCTGCTGTTGCACCGCGGCCATGTCGGCGTCAATCAAGGTGAGATCGGCAAGTAGAGGCTGTGTTACGGACGCTCTTTCACTGTGAAAGTCAGGTCTAAACGACCAGATTTCTCAAAGATCAAAGTGGCCTTGATTGTGTCGCCAACGCCCCAAGCCTCTGTAAGCCCCATGAACATGACATGATAACCGCCAGGGGCGAAGTTGAGTTGTCCTTGAGTTGGAACCTCCACGCGCATTTGGTGTTCCATCGTCATGACGCCATCTTTCATCATTGACTTGTGGAGCATTACCTTTGGGTAATCTGCTTCAACGCCCACAAGCGCATCCCCTGCGCCTGTATTGGATAAGATGAAATACCCTGCGCCACTACGGCCAGTGGTTGGATATGAGACGGCGTTTGCGACCGTCAGATCACCTTTTTGATAACTCTGCGCAGAAACAGATCCGCAAATCAAAATTAGTGCCGTGATTAAAAATTTCATTTCGCAACTCCAGTTCATATGCACCTTCCTAGACACATTTCCACACAACCCAAGGGTTTAGAATGTCGCAGCCGCGTGATATCGGGCTACCATGACTCAAATTCCTTCACAGGCAGAGATTCTCGAATGGATCCGAGCGCACCCCGAAAAATCCTCTAAACGAGATATCGCCAAAGCGTTTGGAATTAAAGGTGCTGCGCGCATTGATCTCAAACAATTGCTGAAAGAATTACAGACCGAAGGCCACATCATGCAAAGGCGGCGGCGGTTTAATGATTCCAATAGTTTACCCCCCGTTTCAGTCCTGCAAATGCTGGGCCCCGATGAGCAAGGCGATATGTTCGCCGTGCCGCTGGAATGGGAAGGCACAGGCCATGTACCCAAAATCCTCATGCGTAGCCGTCAAGGAGAGCCGACTTTGGGACAGGGTGATCGCCTTTTGGCACGGCTTACCCCCGTGCCTGATGAGGACAGCCATCAATATACTGGACAATTGATTCGCGCGATTGGAACCAATCCCAAACGCCTCTTAGGTATTTTCCGTCTCACAGCAGAGGGCGGGCGCATTGTTGCGATTGATAAGGGCGACGGGAAAGAATGGCTTGTCGCGGCAGATGCAACGGGTGAGGCAAAAGACGGAGAATTGGTCGAAGCCGAACAGTCCGGTCCAAAGGGCCGCCTAGGCCTGCCGCGCGCACGCGTGGTCGAGCGGCTCGGAGATCCTTCCGCTCCCGGAGCGATATCGCTGATTGCCATCCATCAACACGGAATTCCAGACGCCTTTCCTGATGCGGTTATGGCACAAGCGGATGCCGCAAAACCCGTTACATCAAAAGGCCGCGTTGATCTCACAGATTTACCTTTGATCACCATCGACCCGGCCGACGCGCGAGACCATGATGATGCCTGCTGCGCTCTGTTGGATGAAGATCCCAAGAATCCTGGAGGCTTCTTACTGTGGGTCGCCATCGCCGATGTCGCGCATTATGTAACAGCCCGATCCGCCTTGGATGCGGAAGCCCGCAAGCGCGGCAATTCTACCTACTTCCCGGACCGCGTTGTCCCCATGCTGCCGGACCGCCTGTCCGGTGATTTGTGCTCGCTACATGAAGGGGTCAAAAGACCCTGTATTGCGGTCGAAATGAAACTCTCGTCAACAGGCGAAAAACTGTCACATCGGTTTGTTCGGGGGGTGATGCGATCGCCAGCATCGCTGTCCTATGAGGAGGCTCAAGCCGCCGTAGATGGAGATCCCTCCGAACGCGCCGCGCCTTTGGTTAACGCTGTGCTTAGGCCCCTATTTGCTGCCTATGCAGCTCTAAAACAGGCGCGCGAAGCCCGCCAACCACTGGATCTGGATCTGCCTGAACGCAAAATAATTCTATCAGACAGCGGTAAGGTTGCTTCGGTTAATTTCTCAGAACGCTTGGACGCCCACCGCTTGATCGAGGAATGTATGGTGCTGGCGAATGTAGCCGCAGCTGAAACTTTGATTGCCAAACAACAACCGCTTTTGTTCCGTGTTCACGAAGAACCAAGCCCCGAAAAATTAGACTCCCTGCGCGAAACTGCAAAATCTGTGGGGCTGGTTCTGGCCAAGGGTCAAGTATTGCAAACGCGGCATCTTAATCAATTATTAAAGGCTGCCACCGGAAAAGATGAAGCAGAGTTAATTAATCTTTCAACATTACGTTCCATGACTCAAGCCTACTATAGTTCACAAAACATGTCGCACTTCGGATTGGCGCTTCAGAATTATGCACATTTTACATCGCCCATACGGCGCTATGCGGATCTTTTGCTGCACCGTGCCTTGGTATCAGCCCATGGGTGGGCGTCAGATGGCCTGTCACCGCAGGATGTCGAAATGCTAGACGAGACCGCCAAACACATCAGCGAAACAGAGAGACGCTCAATGCTCGCAGAGCGCGACACTTCAGACCGCTACTTGGCCAGTTTCGTGTCAGAGCGTGTCGGAAATGAATTCAGTGGGCGCATTTCAGGAATCGCACGATTTGGGATATTTGTGAAACTTGATGAAACAGGTGCAGATGGATTGGTGCCTATGCGCTCCTTGGGGCGGGAATATTTCGAACATGATGCTGACAGCCAAACCCTGCGCGGTACGGACAGCGGCACGATCATCAGCCTTGGCCAACGTGTGGTTGTGCGATTGGCCGAAACCACCCCAACCACGGGCGGTATTTTGCTTGAACTTTTACAACTTGAAGATTCAAAGTTGCAAACACGGCCAAGACAACGCAAAGCTGCGTCGGCCAGCAACCGGCGGGGGCCCAAGAAGGGCAAATCCAGAAAGGTTACCAGAAAACGGCAATGACGTTTGAAAGCTGGAAATCTGACTTTTTGAGTCGCGCCGCAGCTTATGGTGTTTCACCTGCAATATTGACTGAGGTTTC
>JAKMFM010000027.1 GCA_022425445.1 Planktomarina sp. | reverse complement strand
GTGCATGCGCGGATATTCGAGACCGCAGCAGCGCGTATCGCCAAAAACAATTTGGCAAGCCCTGTCACTTTGAAAGCATTTTTAGAAGATGACGCGGGGCTCGCAGAATTGGGCGGGCCCGCTTATCTGATGCGTCTCGCCGGCGCCGCAATCTCTTCCTTTGCGGTGCGCGATTATGCCGAAATGATCTACGATCTCGCTATTCGCCGAGAGTTGATCGACGTGGGCAATGAAATCGCTGCGAAAGCGGCGCGTGTTGATATGCAAAGCGAACCTAAAGAGCAAATCGTCGAAGCTGAGCAAAAGCTCTATGCTCTCGCCGAACAGGGCCAGACCGAACAAGGCTTCCAATCTTTCCTCACCGCGGTCACGGATGCCGTTAAAGTCGCCAATGCCGCCTATCAACGTGAAGGCGGGCTCGCAGGTGTGTCGACTGGACTGATTGATATGGACAAAAAACTGGGCGGGCTGCATCGGTCAGATCTTTTGATCCTAGCCGGTCGGCCCTCAATGGGCAAAACTTCATTGGCCACCAATGTCGCGTTCAATATCGCAAGGTCCTATAAAAAAGGTATCACCCCCTCTGGGGAAGAGGGAGCAATTGACGGCGGGGTTGTCGGATTTTTTAGCCTGGAAATGTCCGCCGAACAGCTTGCATCGCGTATATTATCCGAGGTGGCAGAAATCCCCTCAAACCAGATCCGGCGCGGTGACTTCACCGAAAGCGAATTTCGCCGTATTGTTGATGCGGCCAAAGAGCTGGAGGCTGCGCCTTTGTTCATCGATGATACACCGGCCCTGCCGATCAGCCAATTGGCGGCCCGTGCCCGTCGCTTGAAGCGAACCCATGGGCTGGATGCGTTGTTTGTGGACTATCTTCAGTTGGTTCGCGGGACCGGACGTTCAGAAAACCGGGTCAACGAAATTTCCGAAATCACCATGGGCCTCAAAGCTATTGCAAAAGAGCTCGACATTCCTGTGGTGGCCCTGTCACAGCTCTCGCGTCAGGTGGAAAACCGAGAAGACAAGCGGCCTCAACTGTCAGATCTGCGCGAATCTGGCTCGATTGAGCAAGATGCGGATGTTGTGATGTTTGTGTTCCGCGAAGAATATTACAAAGAGCGCGAAAAACCTGGCGATCACGAGCTCGACAAAATGGCCATTTGGCAGGATGAGATGGAGCGGCTGCATGGCAAGGCCGAAGTGGTCATCGGCAAGCAACGGCATGGGCCCATTGGCACAGTCGAGTTAAGTTTTGAAGGGCAGTTCACCCGCTTTGGCAATCTCGTAAAACCCTGGCAACAATCGCTTGAGGAAGAATTCTAGCGCATCAGTCGATTGACCCTCTGCGCATTTCGGCGCATAAATTTGCCATTAAAGTTGAAAATATCAGGACCAAAGCGCCCCATGAGTACAGGAAATTTAACGATTAATCTGAAGGGGATCGCTCAGAATTGGTCCAATTTGGATCGCATGTCGGCCGAAAATGTTGAAACAGCCGCTGTGGTGAAGGCAAATGGCTACGGGCTGGATTGCGGTCGCGTGGCCCGCTCGCTCTATCCGGCGGGCGTGCGGCATTTCTTTGTGGCGGCCGCAGAAGAAGCCTCTGCAATTCGTCGAGAATTAGGCGATAATGTGACGATTTATGTATTCTCCGGACATATGCGGGGCGATACGGAGATGATCCATGATCTGCATATCGTACCTTTACTGAATTCTTTTGACCAGCTTACCCGCCATTTGGAAGCCCTTCCCGGACATGCCTTTGGAATTCAACTTGACACAGGCATGAACCGCCTGGGCATGGAAGCCTCGGAATGGGCGGCCGTCCGCGATTTGGTGGTGAGTTTAAATCCAAGTTTGGTCATGAGCCACCTGGCCTGTGCAGATGAACCCGCCCATCCGATGAACCGGCAACAATTGAAGCAATTTCGCGTGATGACAGATGGGTTGGGCTTGAAACGATCACTGGCCGCGACGGGCGGAATATTACTGGGACCAGAGTATCACTTTGACATGACCCGCCCCGGTATCGGCCTTTATGGCGGCGCGCCCTATTCACAGGCAGAAACTGTGGTGCATTTGTCATTGCCTGTAATTCAAATACGCGATGTCGCCGAAGGCGAAACCGTTGGCTTTGGCAACAGCTGGAGCGCCAGCGCCCCTGCCCGCGTCGCAACTGTCGCCGCCGGCTATGCCGATGGGCTGCTGCGCGCCCTGTCCAATAAAGCGTCATTGTGGCACCAAGACCAAGCCTGCCCCATCGTTGGACGTGTCTCAATGGATATGATTGGCGTGGATGTGACAGCCGTGCCGCACCCCCCGGAAACTTTAGACATCCTTTGCCCCTATCAATCGGTGGATGAATTGGCCGCAGAAGCCAATACAATCGGTTATGAAATCCTAACCTCTCTCGGCGCCCGCTATGCGCGGCACTACGTGAATCAATGAGCGCACAGATGATCTTGATTGTCCGTGCTCTGGGACGCTTCTGCATTGTTGCGATCTCCGCTTTGGGCCGTTTGGTACTCTTTGCTCTGGCGACCCTATCCCATGTCTTGCGTCCGCCATTTTATCCGCGCGAGTTTTTCAACGCGCTGTTGAATGTCGGCTATTTGTCTTTGCCCGTTGTCGGGCTCACCGCCCTGTTCACGGGCGCCGCTCTGGCGTTGCAAATCTATTCCGGCGGGTCGCGCTTCAATGCTCCGGAAGTTGTACCGCAAATCGTTGCCATTGGCATGGTGCGCGAATTGGGACCGGTTCTGGTGGGGTTGATGATTGCAGCGCGCGTGACCAGTTCGATCGCAGCTGAGATGGCCACAATGAAAGTCACGGAACAAATCGATGCTCTTGTCACCCTCTCCACGGCCCCAATGAAATATTTGGTGATGCCGCGTGTCTTGGCGGGGCTCCTAGCAGGTCCCGTTTTGGTCGCCGTGGCCGATAGTATTGGCATTTTTGGCGGTTTTATCGTCGCCACGCAAACCCTAGGCTTTAACCCAGCCACCTATCTTTTAAACACTGTGAATTTCCTGACCCCGGCCGATATCCTCTCTTCCATGGCCAAGGGTATGGCTTTTGGATTTATCGCCACATTGATGGGATGCTATTACGGGCTGAACTCAGGCCGCGGCGCTCTGGGCGTGGGCACAGCGACCAAAGCGTCCGTGCAGGCGGCGGCGGTTTTAATTTTAGCAGCAAATTTCGCGCTTACAGCGGTATTTTTCACAGCATGATAATCTTTGAAAACATATACAAATCCTTCGGTGAAAATCATGTACTGCACGGGGTAAACTTGACCGTTGAGCACGGCGAAAGCATGGTCATCATTGGAGGGTCGGGCACCGGAAAATCTGTTTTGATCAAAACAGTTCTGGGTCTGGTGGAACCGGACAGTGGGCGAATTTTGGTGGATGGCGAGGATGTCACGCAAATCAAGCGTGACGCCTTTCTGAGCCGCTTTGGCATGCTGTTTCAGGGCGGCGCGCTGTTCGATTCTATGCCAGTTTGGCAAAATGTGGCTTTTCGGCTTCAGCGTGGCGCGCTCAAACGGCCCGCGGGAGAGGCGCGCGAAATTGCCATCGAAAAACTGCGCCGCGTGGGTCTGGCACCCGAGGTGGCGGATCGTTTTCCCGCGGAGCTCTCTGGCGGCATGCAAAAACGTGTCAGCCTGGCAAGAGCAATCGCAGCAGAACCTGAAATCATCTTCTTTGATGAACCCACCACAGGGCTCGACCCAATCATGTCCGGTGTGATCAATGAATTGACCCGGGAGATCGTTGTTGAAATGGGAGTGACAGCGATGACCATCACCCATGACATGACCTCTGTCGACACCATCGCCGACAAGGTGGCCATGCTGCATCGCGGACGCATTCAATGGTGCGGCGCGCGCGCGGACTTGGCGCACAGCGGAGATCCTCATGTCGAGCAATTTGTGAATGGCCGCGCTGAAGGACCAATTGAGACTCTGCGTTAAACCATAACTTCTAATAAGTTCAGGCTTTCTTTATCGGCTATACCCGATATCTCAAGGCCAAATGAAAAGGACACGACATGGCCAAAGTGACATTCACATGTAGCAATTGCGGTGCCTCTCACAGCAAATGGGCCGGGCAATGCGATAGCTGCATGGAGTGGAATACTCTGGTCGACCAAGGGCCGCTCTCTGCGGGGCCAGGTAAAACCCTGGGCGGCAAGCGCGGCCGGACGATCACACTGACCGATCTGGCCACGGTGGAAGAGCCGCCCGCACGCACAATGGCTGGCGTGGCAGA
>JAKMFM010000022.1 GCA_022425445.1 Planktomarina sp. | reverse complement strand
ACAAAAACCGTTTCCCAAAAACAAGGCCCAAGGCCCGCGGCCCGCGAAGGCCGACCCCCGATCTGCTGATCGAATTCGGGGAACCAAATAAGTTGACTTCAAAAGCGTGACGGGCCCCTGAGGTTTTTTGAGCCGGGTTACTTACTAAACCTATTAGGTAAAAGCGCATCAAATAGGGCATGATTCACCGCTAAACCGCCATTTTTTGGAACCCATATGGAACCCAAAGCAAAAACAGATTCAGTCATTATCTGTTAAGTTACTGATTTAATTGGCGTCCCCTGAAGGATTCGAACCCTCGACCTGCCGATTAGAAGTCGGCTGCTCTATCCAGCTGAGCTAAGGAGACGCATGCAAGCTTCCTAATACGCCATGGTGGTTTTATCTAGTGAAAATTCTCACTTTCTCTGGCCTGTACGGCTGTGTGATGTCGGAGGGGATCTGCGCGCGCTGGGCGTCAGAGTGGCGTTTTCAGCTGCGCTCGGCATTGACGCTTGATCTATATGGAAAACTGCTTAACCTTGAATTGAAACGCTTTCGGAGGTCATACAATATGGTCAAAATATCTTTCTTCATTGCCGCTGTCGTCATGCTGTCCGCCTGTGATGTTCCGTTCATTCCAGGAATTTAGGTCAGTCAGCACGGTTCATCTATGAGCCGCGCCTAGGCGAGCGCCCGATATCGGAGTCGTCGGGTGTCGCGCAGTTTTGCGGCGAAATCACCTGCGATTTTGGGTGCAATTGTGCTGAAACAGGCTAGACAGCTGCCTCTGCGACAGACTAGCGTTGGTTAAGCTAAACGCGAATGAGGAGAGCTAAAATGGCGACGTATCGTTGTGGTGTCTGCAATATGGGGGTCGATGCCACTTGCACCGATTGTAAAGAAGCGCTGGTCAATGACAATTTGTCCCTTGGCGATGGCAAGGTTGTGCAGATCTCCAAATGCCCAAAATGTGAAGGTAAAATCAAATCACCAATGTGTTGCGGTGCAGATATGAGCTGCGCTGTTTAGCCAGCCGGAGTCTGGCTTCGCCAACATCCTGGGCAAGGATCCAAGAAAAAACCCCCACCGAAATATCGGTGGGGGTTTATTTTGTACAACAGGGTAACCTGTCTTAGATTTACCAGTCCTCGCGCTGCACAACGCGGGTTTTGATTGGCAATTTCATCGCAGCAAGGCGCAGAGCCTCACGGGCGACGACATCTGAGACGCCATCAATTTCAAACATAACCCGGCCAGGTTTGACCTTGGCGGACCAGAAATCAACGGAACCTTTACCTTTACCCATCCGAACTTCGGTTGGCTTTGAGGTTACGGGCAGGTCTGGAAAAATCCGGATCCAAACACGGCCTTGACGTTTCATATGACGTGTCATGGCACGACGCGCCGCTTCGATCTGACGCGCGGTGATGCGCTCAGGTTGCGTCGCTTTCAGGCCGAACGAGCCGAAGTTCAGGGTGCTGCCACCCTTGGCTTCGCCGTGGATCCGGCCTTTGTGCATCTTGCGGAATTTGGTGCGCTTTGGTTGAAGCATTGTTCTTCTCCTTAGCGGTCGTTGCGGCGATTGCCACCTGCACCACGAGGTGCTGGGCCATCTTGCAATTCTTGCGATTTACGATCACGCGCGGCTGGGTCATGCTCCATGATTTCACCTTTGAAGATCCAAACTTTGATCCCGATGATACCATAGGCTGTCAGACCCTCAGCATGTGCATAATCAATGTCAGCGCGCAGCGTGTGCAGCGGAACGCGACCTTCACGATACCATTCAGTCCGCGCGATTTCAGCGCCGCCCAAACGGCCGGCAACATTCACACGAATGCCGAGGGCACCCATACGCATGGCGCTTTGAACCGCACGCTTCATGGCGCGGCGGAAAGACACCCGGCGCTCCAATTGCTGCGCAATGCTCTCTGCGACCAAAGCTGCATCAAGTTCAGGCTTTCTGACTTCAACGATGTTGAGGTGCAATTCGCTGTCTGTCATCGCGGCAACTTTCGAGCGCAGACCTTCAATGTCCGCACCTTTCTTGCCGATGATCACACCTGGACGGGCTGTGTGGATTGTAACGCGGCACTTTTTGTGCGGACGCTCAATAATCACGCGGCTGATACCAGCTTGCTTACATTCTTCACCAATGAATTCCCGAATTTTCAGGTCTTCCAACAGCAGGTTGCCATAGTCTTTGGTATTCGCATACCAACGGCTGTCCCAAGTGCGGTTGATCTGAAGTCGCATACCGATTGGATTGACTTTATGTCCCATTACGCTTGCTCCTCAACCTGGCGAACCAAAATAGTCAGTTCGGAAAATGGCTTAACGATCTTGCCAAAACGACCGCGCGCCCGTGGACGACCGCGTTTCATGGTCAAGTTCTTACCGACATAGGCTTCTGCCACAACCAGCTCGTCAACATCCAAATTGTGGTTGTTTTCAGCATTTGCAATTGCAGACTGCAGACATTTCTTCACGTCATCAGCAATACGCTTCTTAGAGAAGGTCAGATCTGTCAAAGCACTGCTCACTTTTTTACCGCGGATCATCGCAGCAACCAAGTTCAGCTTTTGCGGGGATGTCCGAAGCATGCGCGTTTTTGCCATTGCTTCATTGTCAGCCACGCGGCGGGGATTTTTATCCTTGCTCATAGCTTATTTCCGCTTCGCTTTTTTATCGGCCGTGTGCCCGTAGTAGGTACGGGTTGGCGAAAACTCACCAAACTTCTGGCCAATCATTTCTTCAGTCACATTTACAGGAATAAGCCTCCGGCCGTTGTAGACGCCAAAGGTCAACCCCACGAATTGGGGCAGAATTGTTGAACGACGCGCCCAAATTTTGATAACGTTGTTACGGTCGCTTTCACTGGCCGCTTCGGCTT
>JAKMFM010000021.1 GCA_022425445.1 Planktomarina sp. | reverse complement strand
AAAACGCGCCGCTCTCGCCCGGCGAAAATCTTAACCGCTCCAGTGCCAGACCGGAACGCGCTTGAGGCGCTCTTATGTGTTGCCGCGCGCACGCCAGATCATGGCAAGCTAGAGCCTTGGCGGTTCATTGTTCTAGAGAAAACCGCATTGCGCCGCTTGGGCGCTTTGGTCCGCAGTATGGCTGAGGCGGCCGGGCCTGACGTGGTTGACGCAAACAAAGCATGCCAGCAGTTTGAAATTGGGCATTTGGCCGTCGTGGTTGTCGCCAGCCCAAAGCCCTGCGACAAGTTTCCACAAATTGAGCAAACCTACTCTGCCGGCGCTGTCTGCCTGTCGCTGCTGAATGCAGCTTTGGCCAGTGGTTGGGGCGCCAATTGGCTTTCAGGTTGGGCCTCGCACAACCCAGATTTTTGCAAAGAAGGCTTGGCACTTGCGCCGCATGAACATGTCGCCGGAATTGTTTATATCGGAACTGGCCCGGCCCAAATGCCCGACCGTCCGCGCCCCGATGTTGCTGCCCTTACCCAATGGTTGGATGAATGATTTTTTCAGACTTTCTGAGATCTATCGCCCAATTTGACGATCCAAGATTCCGCCGCGTTTTGTGGCGCGGCTTGGGGCTTACCATCGTATTATTAGCCGCCGCCTGCCTATTGGTGATCTATGGCGTCAACCATTTGTTGTCGTCAGCTTTAGTGGCTGGCGTGATCGGTGATCAGAGTTGGCTCGGCTCCCTGTTCAATATCGGTGGGGTCTTACTTACCATCGCTCTGTCAATTTGGGTAATGGTTCCCGTGGCCTCAGCGATTATCGCTCTGTTTCTCGATGAGGTGGCGCAAGCGGTTGAGGCGCGGCACTATCCGCATCTTCCAAAACAGGCAGCCGCCAAGCTGCAAGATCAAATTTTGGTCAGCATTCGGTTTTTGGGACTTTTGATTCTCGCCAATATTGGCGCTTTGATCCTCTCAATGATTTTGCCATTTTTGGCGCCTGTCGTGTTTTGGGCCACCAACGGCTATTTGATGGGCAGGGAATATTTTCAAATGGCCGCTATGCGGCGCGTGCCGCGCACGCAGGCCCAAGAGCTATTGCGGCGCCATCGGGGCGCTATCTGGTGCGCTGGGATCTTGATGGCTATTCCCTTGACTATTCCGCTGGTGGGATTGTTTATCCCTATTCTCGGCGCGGCCACCTTCACCCATCTGTTCGAGAGACTTCGGGCGTTGCCATCCGGTTGAACCAATCAATGTCGCGCACGGAAATCACCCCGCTGATAATCGTTCCTGCAACAACTGCCCAAATCACCAAGGCGACGACGGTTGTCACCATAAAACGTTTTTTCATTTGTGGATTTTCTGGACTGCCCGCATGGGTCCCAGGTTCTATTTTTCCAACATCCCCTTGAGTTTGCAAGCGCAGTGGCAAGACAATGAATAAAGTCAAAAACCATATGACGGCAAAAAGTACGAGGGCTGAGGTAATTGGCATGCGAATTTCCTGATAATTTATCCAGACTTAGATTTGTTCTAGCTCGATGAGGCACCCTGTGAAGTCCTTAGGATGCAAAAATAGCACGGGTTTCCCGTGGGCGCCAATTTTTGGCTCACCGCTGCCCAATACGCGCGCGCCCTGACTTTGCAAGTGCGCACGCGCCGCGAGGATGTCGTCCACCTCATAGCAGATATGATGAATGCCGCCCGAAGGATTTTTATCCAAAAAATTCTGGATTGGAGAGCCCTCACCCAATGGGAACAGCAGCTCAATCTTTGTATTTGGCAACTCGATAAAAACAACGGTCACTCCGTGATCCGGTTCATCTTGTGGCGGGCCAACTTTTGCACCCAAAGTTGATTCATATTGCGCCGCAGCCGCCTGCAAATCAGGCACTGCAATCGCCACGTGATTAAGCCGTCCGATCATTTTCATCTCCTGTTTTCCGTCTTGTAAAGCCGCACCCCCAAATAAGGCAAGCCGCATCAACCAAGCGTTAGAGTCTTTGAGCGCAATACTGGCCCATGATTTGAAAATAAGGGGGCGATCATGACCGGGATGTCGAAAACATTACACTCACTCAAACCCACCAGCCGCAGACCATTGCACGGCTTGATGGTGCTTCTGGTGGAAGACAGTCTCACCGCGGGCGAGGCCGTGCGCTTGATGTGCATCACCTCTGGCGCACGATTGAGGCGCGCAGACTGTATGACGAGCGCCCGGCGACACCTTAGAATTTATCGCCCAGATGTGGCCATTGTTGATATGGGCCTGCCAGATGGAGACGGCGCTGAGCTGATCTCAGAACTTGCACAGGCCAGTCCCCGCACTCAGACAATCATCGGTCTTTCCGCAGATCCAAGCCGCACCACCGCGGCGATAAAAGCGGGCGCCGATAGTTTCATCGAAAAACCCCTCAATTCCGTTGCAGGATTTCAAAGCGCAATCCTAATGAATCTCCCGAATCATCGCCGGCCTATGGACATACGTCTCCTGCCAGATTTAGCGTTTGAGGCTGACCAACGCGCCTTGCAGGAGGATTTGGTCCATGCGTTAGACTTGCTCAACAACAAAGAAGGAGTGCAGCCCAGCTACCTTGCGGCCTTTATTGCTGGCGTGGCCCGCACCGCCTCCGATCCAACGCTAGAACAAGCCGCCGAACGGTATTTAACCACTGAGAACCGGTCCGATCTCCGCACTGCGCTGACGGAGTTTTTGGCAGAAAAAATAGCGGTGTGAGAGGGCCGTCGGCAATCAGCCGACCTGCCCTCTTCGCGAAGCACTATTCTGGCGCGATGACCCGAAGTGACAATTCCCGCAGCTGCTCATTCGTCGGTTCCGACGGCGCGGCCATCATGAGATCTTCTGCCCGTTGGTTCATCGGAAACATAATGACTTCACGAATGTTCGCCTCATCGGCCAAAAGCATCACAATTCGGTCGATGCCGGCAGCGCAACCACCGTGCGGCGGGGCGCCGTATTGGAAGGCGTTCACCATGCCGCCGAAGCGGTTTTCGACCTCTTCCTTACCATAGCCCGCAATTTCAAAGGCTTTGAACATGATCTCTGGGCGGTGATTCCGAATCGCACCACTGAGCAACTCATAGCCATTGCACGCCAGGTCATATTGATACCCCAACACCTGCAAAGGATCACCCTGAAGGGCCTCCATACCCCCTTGTGGCATCGAAAATGGGTTGTGCTCAAAATCGATCTTGCCGGTTTCTTCATCTTGCTCATAAATCGGGAAATCAACGATCCAGGCAAACGCGAAGCGCTCTTTGTCCGTCAGGCCCAACTCATCGCCAATCACCATCCGTGCTTTGCCAGCAACCCCTTCGAAGGCTTTTGGTTTGCCGCCCAAGAAGAACGCCGCATCACCAACGCCAAGCCCCAACTGCTGGCGAATGGCCTCTGTTCGTTCAGGACCGATATTCTTAGCCAATGGGCCAGCGGCCTCCATGCCGTCACCTTGGTCGCGCCAGAAAATATAGCCCATGCCGGGCAGACCTTCTTTCTGCGCAAACGCATTCATGCGATCACAGAATTTTCTGCTGCCACCTTTTGGCGCCGGAATGGCGCGAATCTCAGTACCCTCTTGTTCTAAGAGCTTGGCGAAGATGGCAAAGCCCGAACCAGCAAAATGCTCGGAAACCACTTGCATCTTTATTGGGTTGCGCAGATCTGGCTTGTCACTGCCGTACCAAAGCGCCGCATCACGATAGCTGATTTGCTCCCATGTTTGATCCACTGTGCGACCACCGCCAAACTCCTCAAACACACCGGTTAAAACAGGCTGTATCGTGTCAAAGATATCTTGCTGATCCACAAAAGACATTTCTAAGTCAAGCTGATAGAAATCTGTTGGTGAGCGATCTGCGCGCGGATCTTCATCGCGAAAACACGGGGCGATCTGGAAATATTTATCATAGCCAGAAACCATAATGAGCTGTTTGAACTGCTGCGGCGCCTGTGGCAGTGCATAAAATTTACCCGGGTGCAGACGCGATGGCACCAAGAAATCTCGCGCGCCCTCAGGGCTAGAAGCAGTGATGATCGGTGTTTGAAACTCGCGGAACCCTTGATCCCACATCCGGCGACGCATCGAAGCCACGACGTCGGAACGCATTTTCATGTTCTTTTGCAGCTTCTCCCGGCGCAGGTCGAGATAGCGATATTTCAATCGTGTCTCTTCAGGATATTCTTGCTCTCCAAACACCATCAACGGCAGCTCGTTCGCCGCGCCCAAGACCTCAAGGTCACGGATGAAGACCTCGATCTCTCCAGTAGGAATTTTCGGGTTCACCAATTCCGCGTCGCGGGCTTTCACCGTACCATCAATGCGAATACACCATTCGCTGCGCAACTTTTCCACCTCTTTGAACACCGGGCTATCCGGGTCGCAAAGCACCTGCGTCATCCCATAGTGATCTCGTAGATCGATAAAGAGCAAACCGCCGTGGTCGCGCACGCGATGCACCCATCCCGAAAGGCGGATTGTCTCGCCAACATTATTGATGTTCAAGTCGGCACAGGTGTGGCTGCGATAAGCATGCATGGGTCAGGGCTCCTTCAAGCGGTCGCGCTGATACATCCCGACAGACGCCTAAAGTCAAGCCAAACTGCCGTTTTCTGACCTGCCTAAGGCAAAAATTCAGCCCTTTGAGGGTGAATACGCCTCAAGCAGCTTTGTCTCAGTCATTTTGCTATAAAGCTTAGAAATGATTTGGCTTGCCGTTTTTTCGAATAAAAAGGGCAGAAACGCATGGATCAAAGCACAGACCGCCGCGGTCAAGAGCATGACAAAGTAATAGATTGCGTGCAAAAAATGCTGGCCGTAGCTTTCGCCAATATTGCTCAAATGAGCGGTAAAATAATTTGGTGAACGGGTCATGTAAAAGCTCCAAAATTGCTGACGCCAGCTTAAACTGCGCGGACCCAACTTTTTCCCAAATTTTCTTTGCCATGCTCTAATTGCGTGATAATATCCCGAAACATCTGATGATTACGTAACATATGATGATTATGACCGCGCTATATTGCAACAGATGCAGCGCAATGCCGCGCAGCCCTTGGAGGAATTATCCGAGGCGGTCCACCTGTCACGCAACGCAGTTTGGCGGCGGTTAAAGCGCCTGCAAGACAGTGGCCTTTTGAAAGCACGCGTGGCGCTTTTAGATGCACAAAAGATTGGGCTTGGTCTGACTGTCTTTGTGTCAATCTCTGTGCGCAGCCACAGCAAAGATTGGGCCGATGAATTCACAAAGGTCATCCGCAGCCTACCACATGTACAATCGGCCTATCGCACGTCAGGGCATCAAGACTATCTAATCAAAGCGCGCATCCGGGACGTCCAAGCCTATGATGAGCTCTATCAGCGCCTCATTTCGCGTATCGAATTGGCCGATGTCAGCGCCAGCTTCGTGATGGAAGAGCTTAAAGACACAACCGAATTGCCCCTGCCTTAAGCTGCGGCACGATGGAACCGTGCCCGTCTTGAAATTTGGGCGCCGCAAACTGGACTTGAATATCACAAAGCCCCTTGCACCCAAGACCTCCTTCCCTATAAGGCAGGACAGTTTGCGCCCGACACTGAAGGATAGATTCATGCCGAAGAGAACTGACATAAAATCCATTATGATTATCGGGGCGGGTCCCATTGTGATCGGTCAAGCCTGTGAGTTCGATTACTCCGGCGCCCAGGCCTGCAAGGCTTTGCGCGAAGAAGGCTACCGAGTGATTTTGGTCAATTCAAATCCAGCCACCATCATGACCGATCCAGATATGGCCGATGCTACTTATATCGAGCCTATCACACCTGAGACTGTGGCCAAGATCATAGAGATTGAGCGTCCCGATGCGCTGCTGCCCACTATGGGCGGACAGACCGGCCTGAACACCTCGCTCGCGCTTGAGGAAATGGGCGTTTTGGACAAGTTTGGCGTAGAGATGATCGGCGCCAAGCGCCCAGCGATTGAAATGGCCGAAGACCGCAAACTCTTCCGTGAAGCCATGGATCGGCTTGGCCTTGAAAACCCGCGTGCCACGATTGCTGAGACGATGGAAGAATGTATGGCCGCCCTCGATGACATCGGTCTCCCCGCAATTATTCGCCCTGCGTTCACTTTGGGCGGTACGGGCGGCGGCGTGGCGTATAACCGAGAAGATTATGAGCATTTTTGCAAAACCGGCTTGGACGCTTCCCCCGTCAGTCAAATCTTGATTGATGAGAGCCTTTTGGGCTGGAAAGAATATGAAATGGAAGTGGTGCGCGACACCGCGAACAACGCAATCATCGTCTGCTCTATCGAGAATGTCGATCCTATGGGCGTGCATACAGGCGACAGCATCACGGTCGCCCCGGCCCTGACGTTAACCGATAAAGAATACCAAATCATGCGCAATGCCAGCATTGCCGTTCTGCGCGAGATTGGCGTAGAGACCGGTGGCTCGAACGTGCAATGGGCTGTGAACCCAGAAGACGGCCGGATGGTGGTCATCGAGATGAATCCGCGTGTCTCACGCTCATCAGCGCTCGCCTCCAAGGCAACTGGATTTCCAATCGCAAAAGTCGCAGCAAAATTGGCGGTTGGCTATACGTTGGATGAGTTGGACAATGACATCACCAAAGTGACCCCAGCCAGCTTTGAGCCCTCCATCGATTACGTCGTCACCAAAATCCCACGCTTCGCATTCGAAAAATTCCCAGGATCTCAAGCAGTGCTCTCGACGGCGATGAAATCTGTTGGCGAGGCCATGGCCATCGGCCGTAGTTTTCACGAATCGGTGCAAAAGGCGCTGGCCTCGATGGAAACAGGTCTCACAGGTTTTGATGAGGTCGAGATTGACGGCATACCCAGTGCCGATGACTTGGTCCTGCGGGACGGGATCTTAGTGGGTCAAAGCCCTGAAGCGCAAATGGCGATCGACAAGGCGCTGACCCGCGAGCTCGCGATCCAATCGCCAGACCGGATGCGGGTCATTGCTCATGCGATGCGCTTCGGGTTTTCCGATGATGAGTTGCACAGTATTACCCGCTTTGATCCTTGGTTCTTGGCGCGTATTCGTGAAATCATAGAGATGGAAACAGTCATCAAGGCCGAAGGTCTGCCCCAAGATGAACAGGGGTTGCGCCGCATTAAAATGATGGGCTTCACCGATGGCCGTCTGGCTATTTTGACCGGCCGCACCGAGACTGATATCCGCGACGCGCGGCAATCGCTCGGCGTTGTTGCGTCCTTCAAGCGGATCGACACCTGCGCGGCCGAATTTGAAGCACAAACCCCCTATATGTATTCCACCTATGAAGCTCCGGCGATGGGCTCAATCGAATGTGAAGCACGGCCATCTGACCGCAAGAAAGTGGTTATTCTCGGCGGCGGGCCAAACCGGATCGGTCAAGGGATTGAGTTTGACTATTGCTGCTGCCACGCCTGCTATTCCCTCACAGAGCAGGGCTATGAGACCATTATGGTCAACTGCAACCCTGAAACGGTGAGCACAGATTACGATACCTCAGACCGCCTGTATTTTGAGCCTTTGACCTATGAGCATGTGATGGAAATCCTGCGGGTCGAGCAAGAGAACGGAACGCTGCATGGTGTGATTGTGCAGTTCGGTGGGCAAACGCCCCTGAAACTGGCCAACGCCCTCGCGGACGCAGGCATCCCAATCTTGGGCACCACTCCCGATGCCATCGACCTGGCCGAAGACCGCGAGCGGTTCCAGGATCTGGTGAATACGCTCAAGCTCAAACAACCCAAGAATGGCATTGCCCATTCTGACGCTGAAGCCTTGGCGATAGCGAGTGAGATCGGTTTCCCACTGGTTATTCGCCCGTCTTACGTCTTGGGCGGCCGCGCGATGGAAATTGTCCGCGACCAAGCCAATCTTGAACGTTATATTTCCGAAGCTGTTGTGGTTTCGGGCGATAGCCCCGTGCTCCTCGACAGCTACCTCTCTGGCGCAGTTGAAATTGACGTGGACGCGCTTTGCGACGGCACGCATGTGCATGTTGCTGGGATTATGCAGCATATCGAAGAGGCCGGCGTGCATTCGGGTGACAGCGCCTGTTCTTTGCCGCCCTACTCTTTGTCGCAAGACATCATCGACCAATTGAAACAGCAAACCGAAGCCTTGGCGCTGGCGTTGAATGTTGTCGGATTGATGAATGTGCAATTCGCCGTCAAAGATGGCGAGATTTACCTGATCGAAGTCAACCCGCGCGCCAGCCGCACAGTACCCTTCGTGGCCAAAGCCGTGCGCAGCCCGATTGCAGCCATTGCTGCCAGAATTATGGCCGGTGAACCCTTGAGTAATTTTGACCTCGTGGACCCAGCCAGCATAAAAGGCTTCGCGGTGAAAGAGGCTGTCCTACCCTTCGCACGCTTCCCAGGCGTTGATACGCTGCTTGGGCCTGAAATGCGTTCCACGGGCGAGGTCATGGGCTTTGACAGCAAGTTCCATCGCGCCTTTTACAAGGCACAATTGGGCGCGGGCACGCAATTGCCGACCACTGGCAAAGTCTTCCTGTCGATCAAAGATGATGACAAGGGACCGATGTTACTCGAGGCCGCAACCTGTTTGGTGGAAATGGGCCTCAGCCTGACCGCCACCTCAGGAACCGCGGAATTCCTCGCTGCGTCCGGCATTCACAGCACCGTGGTGAACAAGGTCTATGAAGGCCGCCCAAATATCGTCGATCAGATCAAAGATGGCGATATCGCCCTTATATTGAACACCACCGAAGGTGCACAGGCGGTAGATGATAGCCGCAGCATGCGGGCGGCGGCCTTGATGGATAAAATACCATATTTTACCACCCTGGCCGGCAGCCATGCCGCCGCCTTCGCCATCAAAGCCCATGCAGAGGGCGATGTGGGTGTGAAAGCACTGCAGCTGTAACTGCAGACCGGCCCCATCCCCGCAGCGTCACCGTTTGGGGATGGGCCAGGCCAATTTAGATGTCTGTCAGTGAGACGCGTTTGTGCAGCTCTTCAGCAGTTTCGACGCGTTCTGAATAGCGATCCACCAGCATTTCTTTGCGCCCACGCGTCATTATGGTGAAACGCGCCAGCTCCTCCATCACATCCACAACCCGATTGTAAAAGGACGATGGCTTCATCCGTCCATTTTCGAACTCGAGCCATGCCTTTGGCAAAGAGCTTTGATTTGGAATCGTGATCATCCGCATCCAACGCCCCAGGATCCGCATTTGATTGACCGAGTTGAACGATTGCGATCCACCAGAAACCTGCATCAGAGCAAGGGTCTTCCCTTGGGTAGGACGCACCCCACCAATGGCAGACAGTGGGATCCAATCAATTTGATTTTTCAAAACCCCAGTCATCGCCCCGTGCCGCTCAGGACTGGACCAAACCATACCCTCACTCCACAGCGCCAATTCACGCAGCTCTTGCACCTTCGGATGACTGTCGGGCGCCCCATCGGGTAACGGCAAGCCAGTGGGATCAAAAAATTTGGTTTCGCAACCCAAGGCCCGCAGAACCCGCGCACCCTCTTGGGCCACCGACCGCGAATAGCTTTGCGGCCTGAGCGATCCATATAGCAGCAAAATACGTGGCGCATGCCCATCATCTTCCGGGCCAGCCAAAGCCGAAAAATCAATTGGGCGCAGCATGTTGGGATCATAAAGCGGAACTTCAATTTGGGACATTTAACCCTCCTCCGGCCAATGTATAGCGCGCAGTTAGCACCATTAAAGGTACCGCGAAAGCCACAATTGCCGCCCCATGGACACGCCCCCGACCCTCTTGCATCGTCTCCGCGCTCGGGGCACACATCCATATGGCTAAGCTCTATTTCAACTACTCGACAATGAACGCCGGCAAATCGACCTTGCTGCTTCAGGCGTCGCATAACTACAAAGAGCGTGGCATGCAGACCTATCTGCTCACGGCCCAAATGGACACTCGGGCCGGACAGGGCAAAATCGCCTCCCGCATCGGCATTGGCGAAGAAGCAGACACATTTTCACCCCATGATGACCTGTTTGAGAAGATAAAAACGCGGCTGGCACAAGGACCCGTCGCCTGCGCCTTTATTGATGAGGCGCAGTTTTTGACCAAGGATCAAGTTTGGGCCCTGGCCCGCGTGGTAGATGACCTCGGATTGCCCGTCATGTGCTATGGTCTAAGGGTAGATTTTATGGGAGAGCTGTTTCCAGGATCCGCCGCGCTCTTGGCCCTGGCCGATGAAATGCGTGAGGTGCGAACCATCTGCCACTGCGGCAAAAAGGCGACGATGGTGGTGCGATTTGACAGCACTGGCAAAGCCGTCACCTCCGGAGATCAAGTGCAGATTGGTGGCAATGAAACCTATCTATCGCTCTGCCGCAAACATTACCGCGCCGCAGTGGCCGACGACGAGTCTCCTCAACTTCCAATCTAAGGCATTGTCATCTCCAGGATCTAGCCGCTCGCCGGCCCCCGTTTCTCAAAAAAGGCGGGGGTATACAACCACCTCCCACCTTTATGCAAGGTTTTGGACTCGCCGAATACTCAGCGCTTGCCATAGTAAAGCCCCACAACATGCTCGGCCTCAGCAAAGAACAACCAACGCTGTGCAAAGGTTCCCAGCGCATGGCAAGCCACAGCCAAACAAATCACGAGCACACTGCTCGAAATCATCAACAACACTAAGGGCGCAACAATCATCAGAGCAAAAGCAATCACACGCAATTTCACCGCATGCTTTCGACCGACCTGATGCACCATCTCTTTCAGCAGATAGTTATTGCCCGTGTGGGGCGGCTCGAAGGCGCGCACGATACCGCGCGCACCAAGGCCGGTTGCCGTGCCAACATCCGTGCCCCGCTCGTGAAACCGTCCATCACCAGACAGCCAAGCGAACAGCTGCAGAGCGCCCGCCAAACACAAAAGCCCGATGGCGAGACCCACTTGACCGGCAAGCAATCCACCGCCACCCAGCGACAAAGCCAAAAACAGCACGGGAGTGCTCCAATGGTTCCAACGTGGCACGGTCTTCAGCTGTGCGTAGATCATCGAGGTGGCAAAAACCGTCAAGATTGATAAAGCCGCGCCAATATAGCCCAAAGGCTGCCATGCAGTATTGTAAAACACAGTCCCGAGGGCAAAGACACCCATGACCAGCAAACACGCGACCGCCAAACAGCCCTCACGGCTCAACCAGCTGCTGCGCCATTGCGAGAAGGCCTTCAAGAACCTCTGTGGATTTCCCAAATGGAAGGTCGAGGCCAAAAGCCCACCCCCCGCCAACGCAAAGGCCACAGCATAGTGGAAAAACGCCGCCCAGCCGCGCGCATCTGGCAGACCAAGCCCCAGCCAGGTCAGCATGCCAAAGCCCAAACCCGATGCGACAGTGAAAAGTATTACAGAACCAGCAGGATGCATCAGAGTTTCTCCAAAGCTTTGTCGAGCCACCCAAGGAAGCCTTTTTGAGTGCCCGAAACTGGCTCCAAATAGGGGGCCAAGATATCAAGATCGGCCGGCACATCTTTCGGACGTGGCGGCAGGTATTTGTTCACCGGCTTGGTGCCCAGCTCAGGCATAAGATCCATGCCCCCACGCGCCGCCACCAATTGCGACACCTCGGAGGTATCATCGCCCAAATCGCCAAAATGCCGCGCGCCGGATGGGCATGTGCGTACACAGGACGGAACCCGATCCTCTTCCGGCAGGTTGTCATTGTAGATCCGGTCCACACAGAGCGTGCACTTCTTCATCACACCTGCCGCTTGATCCATCTCCCGCGCCCCATAAGGGCAGGCCCAAGCACAAAGCCCGCAGCCAATGCAGGCATCCTCATTGACCAGCACAATCCCATCCTCTGCACGCTTATAGCTCGCGCCGGTGGGGCAAACGGTGACGCAGGGCGCGTCTTCGCAATGCAGGCAAGATTTTGGGAAGTGGATCAGCTGCGCCGGGCCCGTCTCGGGTTGCACCTCATAGGAATGCACACGGTTCAAGAAGGTGCCCGAAGGATCAGATCCGTAAGGATCTTGATCTGACAGGGGCGCACCATAATTCTCAGTGTTCCAGCCTTTGCAGCTGACCACACAGGCATGGCAGCCGACGCAGGTGTCAAGGTCAATGACCAAGCCCAGCTTCTTAGCCGAGGTGGTTTTGGGAAGCGTTGTCATTTACTGTTGCCCCTGTTTTGCTAAATATATGTGCCGGTAAGCGCCGTCTTTTCTGGCTATAGCCACACCGCGCGGAATATGTTCCAACGTTTCTGAGATGAGTTTGGCCACACCCATCATTTGCTTACTTTCCATTCTAATTCTCTCGGCCCTGTCCCCACGGGGGAAGTGATCGGCTCAAATCGGGGGCTGCTTTCGGATTGGCTTTCGGCCTTCTCGATTTTTACCCGCAGATCAAACCAGGCCGCTTGGCCCGTCACCGGATCAGAATTGGACCACCGTAGCCCGTCGCCCTTGGGCGGTTGCAGCTCGTGGATCAGATGGTTGAGCAGGAAGCCCTTGGTTGCCTCAGGCGCTGCCTCATCCAAGGCCCAAGCGCCTTTGCGCTTGCCAATCGAGTTCCAGGTCCAAACGGTATTTTCATTCAGAGCTGCCATATGCGCCACGGGCACCATAATCGAGCCATGGGCCGACGTGACCCGCGCCCAGTCGCCCTCGGCAAAGCCATTGGCCTGCCAAATTTTGGTCGGGACAAAGAGCGGGTTTTGCCCGTGGATTTGCCGCAGCCAAGCGTTTTGCGTCCCCCAAGAATGATACATCGCCATGGGACGCTGGGTCAGCGCATGGATGGGGAATTCTTCCAAATCTACCGCGCCATCCTCAAACGGCGCATACCACATTGGCAGCGGATCCAACGTCTGTTTGATCTGCGCGCGCAGATGCTCCGGCGGTTGCCGCTCGCCATGACCCTCTGCAGCCAATTGAAAGCGGCGCATGGGCTCGGAATATATGTCAAAAATATAGGGTTGCGGCGCATCATAAATGCCTATTTTCAAAGCCCAATCTTGATAGGCCGCATTCCAAGGTTTGTAATATTCGGCCCCTTCGGGCACGTGGATTTCATAAAACCCGCCATTGTCGATATAGGCTTGCATTTGATCAGGGTTTGGCGCACCGCGCCCTTCCTCTTGGCCCGCCTCACCGCGGAACCCAATCAGCGGTCCCACACCCGGGCGACGCTCGTGATTGACGATGTAATCTGCGTAGTCTTTGTATTTGGCAGATCCATCATCATTAACAAAGCCCTTGAGCCCCAAGCGCGCGCCCAAATCGACCAGAACCGATTGAAAGCCACGCACATCGCGATCTGGCTCGACCACCGGCCAGCGGATACTGTCGGCCGCACCGCCCGCTTCGCAGATCGGCCGATCCAGCAAAGAAATGCAGTCATGGCGCTCCAGATAGGTTGTGTCTGGCAAAATCAGATCCGCATAGGCCACCATTTCCGAAGAATAGGCATCGCTGTAGATGATCTTTGGGATGACGTATTCGCCGTTTTCGTCCTTATCGGTGAGCA
>JAKMFM010000013.1 GCA_022425445.1 Planktomarina sp. | reverse complement strand
TGAAGGCGCGGATCACCGCAGCGCGCCAGCACCTTCACGCGCGCACCACCGCAGAAGCCATTCAACGTGCGGCTTCGTGCGATCTAATTTAACAGATGCACCGCGCGACAGGTCGGTTCGATATTTCCCTTTGGTTGCCCCTCGCTTAGGGTGGTGGGATGATGGATCTTTTCGACACCCCCGGCGGCACGCCGCCCGTCTCAGATGCGTCGCGCCCGTTGGCAGACCGGTTGCGCCCACATGTCTTGGCCGATGTGATTGGTCAAAGACAAATTTTGGGGCCAGAGGCGCCTTTGACTGTAATGCTCAAAGCCAATGCGCTCGGATCGATCATTTTATGGGGCCCACCGGGGGTGGGCAAAACCACCATAGCCCGGCTATTGGCCAAAGAAACAGATCTGAAATTTGAGCAAATCAGCGCAATTTTCAGCGGCGTTCCGGAGTTGCGCAAGGTCTTCCAAGCGGCGAAAAATCGGCGAGAAAATGGTCAGGGAACCTTGCTCTTTGTTGACGAGATCCATCGTTTTAACAAAGCGCAACAAGATAGTTTTTTGCCGCTGATGGAGGATGGTACGCTGGTTCTGGTGGGAGCTACCACTGAAAATCCCTCCTTTGAATTGAATGCTGCCGTTTTGTCGCGGGCGCAAGTTCTGGTGCTAGAGCGCCTCTTGGATGATGAGTTGGAGCTTCTGGCGCAGCGGGCCGAGACGGAGGCGGGGCATGCCTTACCGCTGGACGCTGGTGCGCGCTGTGCGCTTTTGGAAATGGCCGATGGCGATGGGCGCAGCTTACTAAATCTGATTGAACAAATTTTGGCTTGGGGCCTTGAGGCCTCGATCGACCAGATCACCCTGTCTCAGCGTTTGATGCGCCGCGCTGCCGTGTATGACAAATCAGGTGACAGCCATTACAATTTGATCTCGGCCCTGCACAAATCTATTCGCGGTTCTGATCCGGATGCGGCGCTCTATTGGTTTGCGCGGATGTTGCAGGGTGGTGAGGACCCGCGGTATTTGGCGCGGCGCCTGACGCGCATGGCTGTGGAGGACATCGGTTTGGCCGATCCGCAAGCGCAAGACGTCTGTTTGCAGTCTTGGCAAACTTTCGAAAGATTGGGCAGCCCTGAGGGTGAGTTGGCTTTGGCGCAGGCCGTAACCTATCTGGCGCTGGCGCCAAAATCGAATGCAGCCTATGTGGCCTACAAGGCTGCCCTGCGAGCGGCGCAGCAAACCGGGTCACAACCGCCTCCCAAACATATTCTCAATGCTGCGACCAGTTTGATGAAGGATCAAGGCTATGGCGCGGGATATGCATATGATCCTGATTCACAGGACGGGTTTTCCGGACAAAATTATTTTCCGGAGGGTATGGAGCGTTCGCGGTACTACGCGCCGGTAGAGCGGGGATTTGAACGAGAGCTGGGCAAACGCCTTGCCTATTTTGAAAAGCTGCGCAGCCGCCGCAAAGGTTGACAAACCGTCCACCTCAGCACATTGCACCCATATGTTTGCGACAGTTTTACAAGTGGCTCTTGGCGGAGCGATTGGCGCGGTGCTTCGGTTTTTGGCCGGGGTGGGCATCTTGCGCCTTGTGGGGTCGGGCTTTCCACTGGCGGTGATGACGGTCAACATCCTGGGCTCTTTTGCCATGGGTATGTTTGTGGTCTATGCGGCGCAACGCGGTGTGGCATATTTGACACCTTTGGTCATGACGGGCTTGCTGGGTGGATTCACAACTTTCTCTGCCTTCTCTTTAGAGGCGGTGACTTTGTTTGAACGCGGCAGCATGGGGCAAGCGCTGGGGTATGTCACCCTATCAGTGGTCCTTTCGATAGGGGGTCTGATACTGGGCCTGATGATTGCACGAGGAATATGGGCATGAGCCGAGTAAAGCTTTTGGAAGTCAATGAGGGAGATGGCGATCAACGTTTGGATCGTTGGTTTCGCCGCCAATTTCCGCAGGTGCAGCAGGGCCAGATTGAAAAAATGTGTCGCAAGGGCGACATCCGCGTTGATGGGGGACGGGTGAAGTCCAATACCCGTGTTGAAGTGGGGCAGATGGTGCGCATTCCGCCTTTGCCCGATACGCCAGCGCCAGCTATCGTTGACAAGAAAATTTCCGACGCTGATGCCAAAATGATTCAATCCTGTGTTCTGTACCGTGACGAACATATTATTGCCTTGAACAAACCGCCGGGTCTGCCGGTGCAGGGGGGCAGCAAACAACATCGCCATGTTGATGGTCTCACCCCTGCGCTGCGCTTTGGCAATGACGAAAACCCGCGGCTTGTGCATCGTTTGGACAAGGATACCTCCGGGGTTTTGATTTTAGGGCGGAGCCGGCAAATGGCGGCGACTTTGGCTGAGGCCTTTCGGCACCGCGAGACACGAAAGATTTATTGGGCCGTTGTTGCCGGCGTGCCGCATCCGAAAATGGGCACCATAAAATATGGGTTGGTCAAAGCCGGTGGCCATGGCAGCTTTGGCGAGGGCGAGAAAATGCATTGCCTGCATCCCAATGAGGTCGCCACAACCCCCGGAGCGAAGCGCGCCACCACAGATTATGCGGTCTTGTCGCCGCTTGGCAGCCGGGCAGCTTGGGTCGCATTGGTTCCGGTAACCGGGCGGACGCATCAGCTGCGGGCCCATATGGCCGAAATGGGGCATCCGATTGTTGGAGACGGCAAATATGGCGGCTCGAGCCAAGAAAATCTTGGGCATGGCTGGGGCGCGCAATTGGGCGGCGATATTAGCAAAAAGATGCATCTACACGCCAGGCATTTGCGGCTGGAGCATCCGGTGACCCGCGCGATGCTGTCATTTACCGCACCCTTGCCAGAGCATATGCAACGCACGTGGGATCAGATGCAATGGGATCCGCGCGATGTGGAACTTGATCCATTCGAGGGCGATGAATGAGCCGACCCCGGACTCTGGTTCTATTTGATGTCGATGGTACGCTGATTGACAGTCAATCTCATATTTTGGGAGCCATGGACTTTGCCTTCAAGACGCGCGGTCTCGTCTTGCCGCCCGCCTCTGAGATATTGGCGATTGTGGGTTTGTCGCTGCCGGAAGCCTTTGCGCAACTCTGTCCTGAGGCAGATGCGCAAGAGCGCCTGCTGTTGGTCGAGGCCTATAAAGACAG
>JAKMFM010000214.1 GCA_022425445.1 Planktomarina sp. | reverse complement strand
GCACCGCTATCAAGATTTATTCTGTTGCCATAATGGCAGGGCTGCTCGACCGGGGAATGGCCATGAACGATGAGCTTTGGATGGCTTCCTTCGAAGTCCAAAAACTCTTCGCGAATCCACAAAAGATCTTCTTCCTTCTGATCGCGCAGCGCGACGCCAGGGCGGATGCCCGCGTGACAAAAGAACAAACTTCCTGTCTCAAAGGTCAAGCGGCAGCCCGCAAGAAAATCACGATGTGCCTTTGGCACAGCCCGCAACGCCTCATCATGCACCGCGCTGAGCCGCCGGCGCAGGCTGAAATCCAGCCCGTAAGAGCGCAGGGTGTCTTGCCCACCTAACCGCTCATGCAGCCAGCTCAAATCGGTAAAAAGATGAGGATCCGCCCGGCTTGGAGTTTGCAAAAACCACTCAAACATCCGGTCATGATTGCCTTTTAAGAAGGTCCAATTTCGTCCGGCATCTCGACCTTGGATCAGAAGATCCAATACGCCCCGACTGTCAGGCCCCCGATCAATATAATCCCCAAGAAATACGATGGGGGCCGCAGGCCCACCATCTTTTTCAATCCAGTCTATCGCTTCGACCAGCTGCGCCAATTGGCCATGAATGTCACCAATTGCATAGAGCGCAGTCATGAGACATCAAACTCTAAGCGGCTGACTTGGCTAAATTTTCTAGTCTGCTGCAAATCAGCCAAAACCGCATCAGAGACCGGCGCATCGACGTAAAGCAAGGCGATTGCCTGCCCACCTTCCGCCGCACGACCCAATGTGAAATTCGCAATATTCACACCATTTGCCCCCATGGTGGAGCCCAATATACCGATAATGCCCGGCACGTCATTATTTGTGGTATAGAGCATGTGGCGGCCAATTTCTGCATCTACATTGATGCCCTTGATCTGGATAAAGCGCGGCTTGCCATCACTGAACACAGTGCCGGCGACAGAGCGCTCTCGCGTTTGCGTGACCACAGTGACTTTGATGTAGGCATCAAATACGCCCGATTTATTTTGATTGGTCGTGCTGATCTTAATGCCGCGCTCTTCGGCAATCACAGGAGCGCTCACCATGTTCACATCAGGATTGCCCGCTTTCATGATCCCTGCCACAACGCCGCAGTTGAGCGCTGCGAGATTCATCGAAACCACCGCGCCATCATATAAAATATTAATCGCCTTGATCGGTTCGGAGGTCATTTGCCCAATAAAAGCGCCCAAATGCCCGGCCAGTGCCAACCATGGCCCCATAGTTTTGGCCTCTTCTGCGGTGACTGACGGCATATTCAACGCATTGGTCACCGCGCCCGTCAGCAAATAGTCAGACATTTGTTCGGCCACTTGCACGGCGACGTTTTCCTGCGCTTCCGTTGTGGCCGCGCCCAAATGGGGGGTGCAGACCACATTGGGCAAGTTGAACAAAGGGCTGTCCGTTGCTGGCTCCACTTCGAATACATCGAAGGCTGCCCCGGCCACATGACCCGATTTCAGCGCTTCGGCCAGAGCGGCCTCATCGACCAAACCACCGCGGGCACAGTTGATGACCCGCACGCCCGGTTTCATCTTGGCAATCGCCTCTGCGTTCAAGATATTACTGGTCTGCTCAGTTTTCGGCACATGCATCGTGATGAAATCAGCCCGCGCCAAGAGATCGTCCAGCTCCACTTTCTGCACACCCAATTTTTCAGCCCGCTCTTCCGACAGGAAGGGATCATAGGCCACCACCTTCATCTTGAGGCCCAGGGCGCGCTCGCAGACGATGCCGCCAATATTACCAGCGCCAATGACGCCAAGGGTCTTGCCCGTCAGCTCCACCCCCATAAATTTGGATTTCTCCCATTTGCCCGCGTGGGTCGAGGCGCTGGCCTCAGGAATTTGCCGCGCCACAGCGAACATCATCGCGATGGCATGTTCTGCGGTGGTGATCATATTGCCAAAGGGCGTGTTCATCACGATCACGCCTTTTTTGGAGGCGGCGGCACGGTCGATATTATCCACACCGATGCCAGCGCGGCCAATCACCTTGAGATTGCTGGCCGCATTGATAATTTTTTCTGTGGCTTTGGTCGCAGAGCGAATGGCCAAGCCATCATATTGATCAATGACAGAGAGCAATTTGTCTTTGTCTTTGCCAAGGCTGGGATCAAAATCCACCTCTATGCCACGATCCCGGAAGATTTGAACGGCAGTTTCAGAGAGTTTGTCAGATACGAGTACTTTCGGGGCCATATCGGCGCTCCTTATTTTATGAGAAATGAGAGTGGGGCGCTTGGCCCCACCTAAAATTATTCTGCGTCGAGCTCGCAGCGGTAAGCCCATTCCAACCAGGGCAACATCGCCAGAACATCTGCGGTTTCAACGGTTGCGCCGCACCATATGCGCAGGCCTGCTGGCGCGTCGCGATAGGCACCAACATCGAGGGCCGCGCCCTCCGCCTCTAAACGTTTGGCGACCGCCTTGGCAAAGCCTGCCGGATCTTGAATGCGCGGATCGGTAAATTTCAAACAAACCGAAGTCACCGAGCGCGTGGCCGGATCCTGTGCAAGATTTTCAATCCAGTCGCGGCTGTCGCAAAAATCCCAAACCGCCGCGGCATTGGCCTGTGCACGGGCCATCAACCCTGCGAGACCGCCAAGGCTTTCAGCCCAATCTAGCGCAAACAGATAATCCTCAACGCAGAGCATCGAAGGCGTGTTGATCGTCTCGCCCCGAAAAATGCCCTCAATCAATTTGCCGCCCTTGGTCAGGCGGAAAATCTTCGGCATGGGCCAGGCCGGTGTGTAAGTCTCTAGCCGCGCCACCGCGCGCGGTGACAAGATCAGAACCCCATGCGCCGCTTCACCGCCCAGCACTTTTTGCCAACTGAACGTCGTCACATCGAGCTTGTCCCAAGGCAGATCCACTGCAAAGGCGGCAGAGGTGGCATCGCAAAGCGTCAACCCTGCCCGATCCGCTGAAATGGCCGACCCATCCCGCATACACACACCGGACGTCGTACCGTTCCAGGTAAAACAAACGTCATGCTCATAATTCAGAGTCATCATGTCGAAAATCTCGCCATAGGGGGCGATATGTTCGGAGGCCTCAATCTTTAACTGTTTGACCACATCGCTGACCCAACCGGCGCCAAAGCTTTCCCAAGCGACCATCTGCGCCGGGCGTTCGCCCAGCAAAGACCACATGGCCATTTCAAAAGCGCCGGTATCAGAGGCCGGTACGATGCCGATTTTATAATCTGCAGGAATATTGAGAACGCGGCGGGTTTGCTCAATGGCCTCAGCCAATTTTACCTTGCCGCCTGCGGCGCGATGCGCGCGGCCAAGCCAAGCATCGGTCAACGCAGTCTGTGTCCATGTGGGGGGTTTGGCGCAGGGGCCAGAAGAAAAACGCGGATTAGCCGGCCGCGATGCCGGGTATTCAATAGCCATCAATGCTATCCTCTCAGATATGCGCCCTTCGTTGGGGAAGGGTGTCCCACGGACTGGCCTATTGTTTTGCGCACCAAGCCACAAGAGCAGAAATGTCGGATTTCACACAAATTGCATCGTAGCCAGGCCACAATCTGAGCCGATCGGAAACTTCGTCATTCAGAACAGAAAACCGGCCCTCGGAGGGCTATCAAGGATAGGCCGCCCGCAGCTGGGCTATTTTTGCCTCGGTCACATCCCCCTCAATAAGCGCATGGACTTGGCCATCACGGCCCACCAGAGCGGTGTAAATCTCGTCACGACCCTCTATGCCCAGCTGCGTGTTGAAAGCGCGCTGACTCGAATAAATCGTAATTGTCCGAGCGCGCATCGCAGTCGAGGTGATGCCAGAGCGCATGCCATTATCGACGAAACTGCGAAACAGAGCCGCACCGCGACCCACTACGGGCAGTTCAACCCAAGCCGCTCCCCCACGCTCCTGCAACCCTAAACCTGCCACCCAAGCGTTGATGCTCGGCTGTTGGTTCCGTTTATAGGCGATAAAAACAATCGTGGGATCCCCAGGAAGATCATCAGGCAAACTGACGGCCCGCCCGTTCAAATCATCGGCATCAATCAGAGGAAACTGTCGTTCCGACATCGCCGCATTGGCCAAAAACACCATGATCAGCGCCACAAAAATTCGCATTAACGTATCCTTTACCCCACATCCGATTCAGAATTCTTTCGCTGGGCAACTGTTTTTGGATCACTTGCAACTCAGCAAACTTCTTGGCACATGACCGTAAAGAAGGAATTTTGCGGATGTTTGTGACCACTTTATTGTGCCAGCCGGGCCGAGCGGCCATAACCCCTGCACTGGCACAATCGCTTTGCAACGCCTGGGGTGGGCGGGACCTGACTTGGTTGGCACCGCGTGAGGCGGTGGAATTTGAATGCCTGCAAAACCCCGACACCCTCTGGCAGGTGTGGCACGACATGCAGGCGCAGCAGATTGATCTTGTCGTGCAGCCCAGCGTCGGGCGACGCAAGAAAATGTTACTGGCCGATATGGACAGCACCATGATCGAGCAAGAATGTATTGATGAGCTGGCCGCAGAAGCTGGCGTTGGTGCACAGGTCGCACAGATCACCGCAAGAGCGATGAATGGCGAATTGGATTTCGAACACGCCTTGCAAGAGCGCACCGGGCTGCTCAAGGGGCTGGCGGTTGAGATTATTGACAAGGTCTATCAAACGCGCATCACCTATATGCCCGGAGGCGCGCAGCTTTTGGCAACGATGAAAGTGCATGGTGCCTATGCCGATCTTGTGAGCGGCGGCTTTACAGACTTCACAACAAAGGTCGCCAACAAGCTGGGGTTTGATAGCCACCGGGCCAACCGGCTGCTGCAAGCGGACCACCATTTGACCGGTGAGGTGGCTCATCCCATTTTAGGCCAGCAAGCCAAGGTGACCGCACTCAACGAACTCACCGCCGCACGCGGTCTCACGGCTCAAGATGTACTGGCCGTTGGAGATGGCGCCAATGATTTGGGCATGTTGCAGCTGGCCGGGACCGGCGTGGCGCTTCATGCCAAACCTATCGTTCAAGAGCAGGTGTCGGTGCGCATCAATCACGGTGATTTGACCGCGCTGCTCTACCTACAAGGCTATTCCTCTTCGCAATTTGTCACACCCTAGCCCTTGCCCCGCCAAAGTGAAGGCTAGAAAGGCGGGTTAAATACGCAATGAAGGACCCCTGCATCATTCAAGGACGTCTTGCAGCCTAAGGGTGCCACCAGTTGAAAAATGCCGAGCCAAATGGGCCTTTTGCAAAGGTCTTAGTCGCCGAATAACTTAAAGCGCCGCAGAAATTTTCCCGGTCTTTAGCCCATCCCAATTGTGGATCGAACCCAAACGCGTGAGAGCCGCAGGATGATCTGCCTGCAGCACCCCAAGCCGGATCAGCAAAGCCGCGATCAGCGCCTCACTGGCGCGGGTTGCCCCATCCTCGATCTTCACCGCAATCCCGACCCGCAGACCTGGGATGATTGCGACAAACACAGCCTCGGCCCCCGTCTTCAGTGCCACGCCAGGCGCCGCACGCATCAATTCGGTGCAGGCACGGGTCTCGCCCGCCACCAATTCCGGATGCGCCATCATCGCATCACGCAGCTGCGAGGCGGCCTTCCCGATCGTATCACTGCCGTCGGCGGCACAACGCGCCATGGCTCGGGCCAAACCCGCTATACTACACGCCCAATTGGGCGCAGAGCAGCCGTCAATGCCATAGCCCGGGCTCGCCTCGCCGGTCATTTCCTCAAACGCAGCCCGCACAGCGATTTGAACCGGGTGATCCACCTCATGATAATTCGGACCGGCCTTCAAATGTTGCGCCAGTGTCAAGAAACCGCAGTGCTTTCCAGAGCAATTGTTGTGGTAGCGGCAAGCGGATTGATCAGTTTTCACCAAATCATTGCTGGCCAGTCGATCCCTGGGCCATTGGGTCCCACAGCGAAAATCTGCATCCGTCTTGCCGAGCTGCCCCAGCCATTCCAGCACAAGCTGCGAATGAATTTCCGCCCCCTGATGCGAGGCGCAGGCCAATGCCAAATGTCGTGTGGTCAACCCGTGGGCCGCCGCCGCGCCCGAGCTCACGAGCGGAAGGGCCTGTAATATTTTGCACGACGAACGGGGCAGGATCACATGCTTAGGATCGCCCCAAGCCTCCAAAATTTCATCTTCGAAATTGCAAATGACCGCATGGCCGCGGTGCTGACTTTCTAAAAATTTGCCCCGCCAGACTTCAATCAAGGGAGTTGCGGTCAACATTTCAGTCTCCAAACAAGCATTTTTTTGCCCAGAGCATCCTTTGAGGGCTTCCCCCATGGGTCTCTGGTGCGTTAGGTTCCCCATACCAAAGGACGACCTCTACGGCCAGACGAAACCTCTGCGCCCATGGGGTGACCGGCGAACTCAATAAGGGCGTATCTAATGTTAAAGACTGTGATTTCTTCCGTGGCCTGTGTTTTGGCACTTATTTGTTCGGCCGCTTTCGCGCAAGAAACCTCAAACCGGGTGGCGGCAAAATCCGATTGGTCGGTCTTTGTCGAAAGTGACCCAAAAGAATGCTGGGCCGTGACGGCTCCCAAGGAAACTGTCAATACCAAGGGCGGCAAGGTCGTCTCGGTGCGCCGCGGCCAGATCCTTTTGTTTGTATTTCACCGCCCCGGGAATGAGGTGAAAGGGCAAGTGGCCTTCACCGGTGGTTACCCTTTCGCAAAAGATCGCCCGATCACTTTGAACATCGACGGCACTGATTTTGAGCTCTCAGTGGAAGGCGAGTGGGCCTGGCCACCCAGCCCAAGCGATGACGCTAAAATTGTCGTAGCCATGAAACGCGGCGCAAAAGCTGTGATTACAGCGCAATCAGAGCGCGGTACAGTGACCAAGGACACATTCAGCCTTAAGGGATTTACCGCTGCGGTCACCGATGCTGAAAAACGCTGCGCCGGCTAAAATGGGCCATACGATTGGCAAACACCCCGGGCCCTGCTAAAGCGGGGCCTTCTTCATATGGATAACGGCCATGACCTCTGCCACCACCCCCATCACCCAAAATTTCGTGACCGTGCCACGCAAGCTGCCGGACGGGCCGATCAATTTGGTTGGCCTGACGCGAGAGGCGCTGAAGGAAGCTTTGATCGCAGCGGGCAGCCCTGAAAAGCAAGTGAAGATGCGGCTGGGACAGCTCTGGCAATGGATCTACGAAAAGGGCGTACGCGATTTTGAGCAGATGACAAATCTGTCTAAAGACTACCGCGCATTTTTGGCAGAACATTTTGTGATCGCCATTCCCGAGGTTGTGTCCAAGCAAGTCTCAACAGATGGCACCCGCAAATATTTGGTGCGCATTGCCGGCGGGCATGAGGTGGAGACGGTCTATATTCCTGAATCGGAGCGCGGCACCCTGTGCATCAGCAGTCAAGTCGGCTGTACCCTCACCTGTTCATTTTGCCACACCGGCACGCAAAAATTGGTGCGCAATCTCACCGCAGGGGAAATTATTGGCCAGGTGATGCTGGCGCGCGATGATCTGGGCGAATGGCCCGCACCGGGGCGCAATGCGGCCACCTCCGCAAGGCTTCTGTCGAACATCGTGCTGATGGGCATGGGAGAGCCGCTGTATAATTTTGAAAATGTCCGGGATGCGATGAAAATCGCAATGGACCCTGAGGGCATTCAACTGTCGCGGCGGCGCATCACCTTGTCGACATCCGGCGTCGTGCCAGAGATTGCCCGAACAGCAACGGAAATTGGCTGCCTGTTGGCCGTCTCCTTTCATGCCACAACAGATGCGGTCCGCGACAAACTGGTTCCCATCAACAAGCGCTGGAACATAGAAGTACTGCTAGAAGCTTTGCGCGACTACCCAAAAGCCAGCAATTCGGAGCGGATCACTTTTGAATATGTCATGCTCAAGGGCATAAATGACAGCGACGCCGATGCGCATCGCTTGGTTGAGTTGATTAAGGGGATACCGGCCAAGGTGAACCTCATTCCCTTTAACCCTTGGCCCGGCGCGCCCTATGAACGCTCCTCAAACAATCGCATTAATGCTTTCTCAGAAATCGTCTACCAAGCGGGCTATGCCAGCCCCGTACGCAAGCCGCGCGGCGAAGATATTTTTGCGGCCTGTGGACAGCTGAAGTCGGCTACAGAACGCGCCCGTAAAAGTCGCAAGGACATCGCGGCAGAGACAGGCATTCATTCCTCCTAGCAGCGGAGATACACAATGGTGACAGCAAAGGATGTATCCGACGCTTGGACGCGGATTAAACCGCATGTGCTGCGCACCCCGGTCCTCGAAACCGATGTCTTTGGCACTCCCATCAGCCTCAAACTCGAACAGATGCAACATACGGGCAGCTTCAAAGCGCGCGGCGCGATGAATTCTTTGCTCTCCATGGACGTCCCCAAAGCAGGTCTCGTCGCCGCCAGCGGCGGCAATCACGGGGCAGCCGTCGCTTGGGCCGCCGCGCGCTTGGGTCATAGGGCGCGCATCTATGTGCCCGAATTGGCCGGTGAGGCTAAAATCAATCTGATCCGAAGCCTGGGCGCTGATTTGATCGTGGTGCCCGGCGTCTATGCCAACGCATTGGAGCAGGCCTTGATCTATGAGAAAGACAGCGGGGCCGCTCAGATACACGCCTTCGATGCCCCCGGTACAGTGGCTGGGCAGGGCACGGTTATGGCAGAATGGGAAGAGCAGGGCCTCATGGCCGATACCGTTTTGATCGCTGTGGGCGGTGGTGGTTTGATCGGCGGTGCTATGGCCTGGCTTGAGGGGCGACGCAAACTGGTTGGGGTTGAGCCGTTTAACGCGCCCACGCTCACCCAGGCATTAGAACACGGGCCGCAAACGACGGTCGAAGTCTCTGGATTGGCCGCCAATGCTTTGGGCGCGAAACAGGCCGGGCGCATCTGCTATGATTTGGCACGCGTAACCAACACGGGGTGTGTCAATGTCGAAGACGCTGCCATCGCAGAGGCGCAACATCGGCTCTGGAGCGCGCTGCGGCTTGTGGTTGAACCGGCTGGGGCCGCGGCCCTCGCCGCGCTGCTCAGCGGCGCCTATCGGCCACAAAAGGGCGAGCGCCTAGCTGTGCTGCTCTGCGGCGCCAACCCGGCCGTCTCGCCCTTTGGACCCGCAAAGCTGCAATAGACCGTGGACCTGCGCCGCAAGTTTCAGTATGAGGCACTAAAATCACATTAACCGGAGGCCTTTATGTCCAACGCACAGTTAGAAATTGCCATCGAGGCCGCGTGGGATGCACGCGACACCATCACGCCCGCCACCACTGGCGAAACACGCGAAGCGATTGAAACAACGCTAAATGCACTCGACAGTGGCACACTTAGGGTTGCTGAAAAGCAAGAGACGGGCGATTGGCATGTCAATCAATGGGCGAAAAAAGCGGTTCTCTTAGGCTTCCGTCTGAAAGATATGGAGTTACAAGCCGGCAGCGCCCAAGGCGGCAGCTGGTGGGATAAAGTCGACAGCAAGTGGGCTGCTTGGGGCACGGATGATTGGGCCGCCGCAGGCTTCCGCGCCGTACCCAACTGCGTTGTGCGTAAATCGGCTTATATTGCCCCCGGCGTTGTTTTGATGCCCTCTTTTGTAAACCTGGGCGCTTATGTGGACAGTGGCACCATGGTCGACACTTGGGCCACAGTCGGCAGCTGCGCTCAAATTGGCAAGAATGTGCATCTGTCAGGCGGCGTTGGCATCGGGGGAGTTTTGGAACCGATGCAAGCCGGGCCGACCATTATTGAAGATAATTGCTTCATCGGCGCGCGCTCAGAAGTCGTCGAAGGCTGCATCGTGCGTGAAGGCGCGGTCTTGGGCATGGGGGTCTTTATCGGCAGATCTACCAAGATCGTCGATCGGGACACCGGCGAAGTGATGTATGGCGAAGTGCCGCCTTACTCGGTTGTGGTGGCGGGCTCTATGCCGTCTAAGAACAACGTCAACCTATATTGTGCGGTGATCGTGAAACGGGTGGACGCCCAAACGCGCTCCAAGACCGCCATCAATGAGCTCTTGCGCGATTAAACCGTTCAACAAAATGGCCGTGTCATGCACGCGACCATCTGCGGTGAGGATCACGGCAACCCATAAGGCGGCAGGGTCATGACTGAAAAAACGAAGCGCACGCACCATGTTTATACTTTGCTTGTCGAAGTGGGACGCAAAGAAGGCGATGGCCTGCCGGATGCAGCCACGGGCGGCGCATTGATGATCTACGCCAGCGGCGTAGATGAACCTGAAGCCGTGCGCGAAACGGTCGCTATTCTGAAACAAGCCGATCTGGCACCTTTGGATGTGACGGGTTATGGCAGTTTAGAAGAACGGCTCGAAGAGGGTCATGACATAACAGAAGACGAACGCGCTTTGATGCAAAGGGCTTTGGATGAAAACAGCGTTGTTGTGGCGCAGGTGACACCCTTTTTCGAAAATGCACCAAAAGGAGCGCATTGATGATTGATCCTGCCGCCCTGACCGCAGACCTCATTTGCTGTGCCAGCGTCACCCCACAAGAGGGCGGCGCTCTGCAACTTTTGGAACGACTTTTGACCGCTCATGGGTTTCATTGCACACGGGTGGATCGTGGCGATGTGTCCAATCTCTTTGCCCGCTGGGGACACGGCAAAACCTTTGGCTTCAATGGCCACACCGATGTTGTACCCGTCGGAAACCTCGAGGCTTGGAGCGTCGATCCCTTTGGCGCGGAGATTCGTGATGGGTTCCTCTATGGCAGGGGCGCCACTGATATGAAATCTGGCGTTGCAGCTTTTGCCGCCGCTGCAATAGATTTTGTCGAAGAAACGCCACCGTATGGCTCGGTTGTTCTGGCCATTACCGGCGATGAAGAAGGCCCAGCCAAAGATGGCACCGTTGCTCTTCTTGACTGGATGCAGGCACAGGGCGAACGGATGGATCATTGTTTGGTCGGCGAGCCAACCTGCCCTAACGTCATGGGCGAAATGATGAAAATTGGTCGTCGCGGTTCGATGAACGGCTATTTTACCGTGACAGGTATTCAGGGGCACGCGGCCTATCCACATCGCGCCAATAACCCGCTCCCGGCGATGGCGCGGTTGTTAGATCAACTCAGCTCGGCCAGTTTAGACGCGGGCACAGAGCATTTTGACGCCTCAACCCTGGCTGTCATTACCATTGATACCGGTAATCCAGCCACAAATGTCATTCCTGCACAATGCCGCGCCACGGTGAACATTCGGTTCAATGACGCCCATTCCGGCGCCAGCCTGACCGAGTGGCTGCAAGAGCATACCAACAAGGTGGCACAGGTTTTTGATGTGCGAATTGACCTCGACGTCAGCATCTCAGGCGAAAGTTTCATGACACCGCCTGGGGAATTGTCCGACCTTGTCGCGCGTGCGATACAGATCGAAACGAACCGAACCCCAGCGCTCTCAACCAGCGGCGGCACATCTGATGCCCGCTTTGTGCAGCATCATTGCCCCGTGGTGGAGTTTGGCTTGGTCGGTAAGACCATGCATCAAGTCGATGAGCGTGTGGAAATCGCGCAAATCCATCAACTCAAAGCGATCTATACGCGGATCTTGCGTGACTATTTCGCCTAAATACCGACGGCGTTTGGTGGTCATGGTCAAAGAACCACGGCCGGGGCGCGTGAAAACCCGGCTCGGGCGTGACATTGGGATTACCGCAGCGGCATGGTGGTTTCGTCACCAAACCCGCCGTCTGCTGCGCCGCTTGCAAGATCCGCGCTGGGAATTAATTTTAAGCGTCGCGCCCGACCATGAAGGTCTAAAAAGCCGCGTTTGGCCCGCAAATTTGCCACGCATTCCGCAAGGCTCAGGAGATCTTGGCCAGCGGATGAAACAGGTATTTGACAGTCTGCCACCTGGGCCAGTTTGTATCATTGGCGCCGATATCCCCGACATTTCGCGCCGCCATGTCTGGAAGGCCTTCGCCAGCCTAGGCCCGCATGAGGCGACGTTCGGCCCAGCCCCGGACGGTGGATATTGGCTGATGGGTCTCAAACGCAGCCGCCCGAGCCCCACAGGATTGTTTGAGCAGGTGCGCTGGTCCACGCCCCATGCATTGCAAGACACCCTGATCAGCCTGGCGGATTTCACCGTCGCACGCGTCGACATGCTGCGCGATATTGATCGGGCAAGCGACCTCGACACAGAGAGCTGAGCACCCTAAGCGGCCATCGCTGCAGATAAGGCTGTGTCCAAAAGCGCTTTGATTTGTTTGCTAGAAGTTCCGGCCACAATCCGACCAAGCTCTTGATCCCCATGCAGCACCACCAAAGTCGATCGGCGTGGAATACCAAGCTCTTTGGCCAGCTCCCCGCGGCCAAATTGATCATAGTCAATCGTGACAAATTCGATCATCTGACCATAGGCCGGGTTTTCGGTCAAAAGCCGAGCCAGCGTTCGTTTTTGGGCGGCGCAAGTGGTGCACCATTCGGTTGTGTAATCGACAAACACGGTCTTACCTTCCGATAGCAATTGCTTCACCAGCCCGGGTGCATAGGCTTGGGCGGCCAGAGCCACAGATGGGGTTGCCAGAAAACAGCTGGACGTCATTAAAAAGTCACGTCGGTTCATGAAACGATCTCCTCACAAGGGTTTTAAAATCTCACAGATAAATCTTGCAGCCAATAGGGCAGGTTTTGTACGGCCCAAACCTCAATCTGGTGATGCACACCAAATAAAATCATTGCGCCGACCAAAACGAAGACCGCCCCTAAAATCGGTCGCGCACGATGGGACAAAGCCCGCATCCACTGCACGCGGCGCTGCAACAGGTTGCGCGCACCGTAAGCCAAAACACAGATGATTGTGGAAACGCCAACAGCAAATCCTGTCATAATTGCTCCAGCCCAAAGAAGTGAGCCGCCACCACTGGCCAGCGCAATCGCCCCGCCCAAAGTTGGACCAATGCAGGGTGACCACACCATTCCCAGCAACAGACCGCCGATAAATTGCCCCGAGAGTCGGCCACGATCAACCTCATCCAGCTGCGCGTCCGCTCGGGCGGCAAATCCAGTGGTCAGTCGGGTGAAAACCCTGCCCAAGCCAGGTGACATCAGTTCAAAACCAAAAAGCACCATAACCCCAGCCGCAACCTGCGCCACCACCTGATCGTTGATCCCCAAGGCTGGACCAAAGGCGGAGATGCCGATGCCCAGCGCGATAAACATCACGCTCATCCCCGCCGCCAAGGCCAAAGGCCCCAATCTGCTGGCCTGCAAAGCCGTGGCCAGAACGATCGGCAGAACCGGCAAAACACAAGGGTTGATCAAGGTCAGCACGCCTGCAAGATATGCAAAAACGATCTCCATAGAGTTTTTATGCGTCACCGTTCCGCCTATGTCACGAGTATATGAAGTCCGCTGCGATCACATTATCGTGCTGTTATTGCAATGTTTGCCGGGCCATTTGCACAGACAAAATGCCAGCCATAATAATAACCACCCCAACAATATCCCAGACGCTCAGGGTCTCGCCCAACAACACCGCTGCAATCAGCACGCCAAAAAATGGATTTAAAAAGTGGAAGGTTGCCGCCTTTACCGCTCCAATACGCTGAACCAGCCAAAACCAAATAAAGGTGGCCACAAGACCAGGCATCAAGACCGTATAGGAAAAGGCGAGCACCAGTTTCACAGACCATGTGACCTCAGATTGGTCGAACATAAGGCCCGGTATGACCAGAAAGCCCGCCCCCACCAGCATCTGCAAACCGACGATCATCAAAAGGTTGCCCCCCGATGATGCGCCGCGCACCATCAAAGTTGCGACGGTCAGCGAAGCCACCGCAATGAAACACAGAGCAATGCCATAAAAATCAGCTCCCGCCTGCATCCGCGCGCCCATGATGAGCGCAACCCCGCCCGCGCCAGCGCAAAGCCCCAAGACACCCAGCGCAGAAAGGCGCTCGCGAAAGATCACCCAGCCGGCCAAGCCTACCGCCAAAGGCATCGTAGACGCAATGATCGAGGCCAATGAGGCTTCCACCGTCTGCATTGCTACGAAATTTAATCCCAAATACAGAGCATTTTGGCAAAGCCCAAAAACAACGGTGGCGCGCCATTGCCCAGGTGTGAGGCGCCATGTTTGCCCCAAAAACCGCGCAAGGGCGATGCCAATCAATCCTGAAATCAAAAATCTTAGGGAAAGAGACAGGATCGGCGGCGCATCTGCCACAATGATCCGCGCTGAGGTGAATGCAGAGGACCAGATCAGCGCGAATGCCAAGCCAGCCAGAATAGCTCGTATGTCCATGGGGTATGTTTCCTTAACTGACCTCAAGGAGCTTGGCGCAGTACTGCACCCTGGGCAAGACCATTCTGCGCCAACCAGATCAGATGCACATGCAAAAGCCCGCACCGAGGATCCGGCGCGGGCTTTCATCAAACATGTGGTTTTTTAACCGTTTACGCTGTCTTTCAGCGCTTTTGCGATGGTCATTTTCACCACTTTATCCGCATCTTTCTTGAAGCTTTCACCCGTGGCTGGGTTGCGCACCATCCGCTCTGGACGCTCACGGCAATAGATTTTTCCAACACCCGGCAAAGTCACAGCACCGCCGCCGGAAACTTCGCTGGTAATCAACTCACAGATCGCGTCCAATGAGGCTGCTGCGGATTTTTTATCCGTATCCATTTTCTCTGCCAACGCGGCGACCAATTGTGTTTTCGTCATAGGTTTCGACATATATTTTCTCCTAACAAGCCCAACACCTTGGGCACCAATTTCCACCAGTTAACTGCATATTGTAGCGAGACACAACAAATTGTATCGTATAAATTGAAAAAAAAGACCCAAAGTCTCATATTTATAGAAATGCTGTCTCTTCAAAACTCCTTAGTTTGCGCGAATGTATTCTTTCGAGCGGCATTTCTCGCAAAAGCTCCATTGCGCGAATACCGATGCGCAGGTGACGAGACACCTGAGTCTTGTAAAAGCTTGTGGCCATACCGGGCAATTTTAACTCCCCATGCAACGGCTTATCACTGACGCATAGCAAGGTGCCATAGGGCACGCGAAAGCGATACCCGTTGGCCGCAATCGTCGCACTTTCCATATCAAGCGCAATGGCGCGCGATTGACTGAGCCGATGCACCGGGCCTGATTGATCGCGCAGCTCCCAATTGCGATTATCGATAGTCGCCACCGTTCCCGTGCGCATTATCTGCTTCAGATCATACCCTCGTAGGGCTGTGATTTCAGCCACAGCCTGCTCCAGGCTGGTTTGTATTTCAGCCAAAGCAGGGATCGGCACCCAAACCGGCAAGTCATCATCCAACACATGATCTTCCCGCAAATACGCATGGGCCAGTACGAAGTCGCCAAGGCTCTGTGAGTTTCGCAGACCCGCGCAATGCCCCACCATAATCCAGGCATGCGGACGCAACACAGCGATATGATCGGTGGCGGTTTTGGCATTCGAAGGACCAACGCCGATATTGACCAGTGTGATACCACTGCCGTCTGCGCGGGTCAGGTGATAGGTCGGCATTTGCGGCATTTTTTGCGGCGCTTGAAGAGCAGCATCCGCGGCGGTGATAGAGTGATTGTCTGGGCCAACAAAGGTCACATAACCGCTGTTTGGATCTGCCATTTGCTCACGGGCGAAAGCTTCAAATTCTTCCACATAGAATTGGTAGTTGGTAAATAAAACATGGTTCTGGAAATATTTCGGATCCGTCGCTGTGTAATGGCTCAAACGGGCCAAGGAATAATCCACCCGCTGCGCATCAAACAGGGCCAAGGGCTGACTTCCATCGGGCTGAGCAACATCGGTGCCATTTACGATATTATCATTGGTCGTGGCCAAATCAGGCACGTCGAAAACATCACGCAACACAAAACCAGCGGCATCCGCCGGAACCACGAGGCTTGGATCATGCGCCACAGCAAAATGGACCGGGATTGGCGTGGTCGAATAACCGACCTGCACCACGCAGCCATGATTTGCAATCAACAGCCCCAACTGTTGCTCAAGATAGTTTCGGAACAACCTCGGTTGGGTGATGGTGGTCGAAAAGACGCCCGGCCCATAAACATGACCATAGGACAGGCGACTATCCACCGAGGCATAGCTCGAGGTTGTAATGCGCACCTCCGGGTAAAAAGCCCTATAGCGGGTGCTGCTGTCCCCTGATTCCAAAGCCGAAATAAATTTTTCGCATAAGAACCCAGACGCCCGTTCGTAAAGCGCGATCAAATGGGTAACGGCCTCAGCCGCCTGCGAAAAACTCTGCGGGGCCGCGTCATCGGGGAGGGTGAAAACAGGATCAGGCGTCAGCATCTTGCCCCTCCTTTCGCAGCACCGGCACAAGCTCAAATTTGCGCACATCGACCAGCCCAAGATCTGAAATTCGCAGCTCCGGAATCACCACAAGCGCCAAAAGGGAATGCTGCATATAGGCATTGTTCAAATGGCAGCCACAATCGGTCATGGCCTGCACCATGGCCGCGGCCTTTGCCGCAACCTCTTCAGCCGGCGCATCGGACATGAGGCCAGCGATGGGCAATTCCACAAATGCCAGCTCCCGCCGGTCTTTCCAAACGCTTACACCGCCCCCCACTTCCGCCAAGCGATTGGCTGCCAGAGCCATATGCTCGGCGCAAGTGCCCACCACAATCATATGATGGCTGTCATGGGCCACGGTCGAAGCGATGGCCATCTCGCCCTGATAACCAAAACCCGACACGAAGCCATTGGTCACACTGCCTCGCGCCCGATGTCGTTCAACCAAGGCAATTTGGCAAATATCACCCTGCCCACAAATGCGCCCCCCGCGTACCGGTAGCTCGGCCTCCAGCGCCTGTGTCGGCGCTTGGTTTTCCACCACGCCAATCACACGCACCTTAACCGCCTCGACGCCATCATTCGGCGCAGAAATGACGAACTCAGCTGCAGATTTTTTTGCGCCCATATGTACCGTATTGCGCGCCTCAGCCGGCCAGTTGATATGCGGGCACTCAGCCGTGATCTGCCCCACCAGCGCCACGGTTTTGCCCCGCGCAATCACCCGTTCAATCGGCAGTTCTCGTAAATTAGAGGTGAAGATCACATCCGCCCGGCGGCCTGGCGCGATACTGCCCAATTCTCGCTCAAGACCAAAATGAGTTGCCGGGTTGATCGTGGCCATTTGCAGCGCAACCAAAGGCTCACAGCCGCACGCAATGGCATGACGCACCACCCGGTTCATATGGCCGTCCTGCACTAGCGTTCCAGAGTGGCAATCATCGGTGCATAAAATGAAGTTTCGAGGATCCAGCCCTTTCTCAGTGATCGCGGTAATTTGCGTTTCGACATCATACCACGCACTGCCCAGGCGCATCATCGACCGCATTCCTTGGCGCACCCGCATGACAGCGCCGGCCTCGCAGGTGCCCTCATGATCATCAGCCGGGCCCCCTGCGGCATAGGCATGAAACGCCGGACCAAGATCAGAGCTGGCGTAATGGCCGCCAATGGTCTTGCCCGCGCGGGCTGTGGCCGCCATCTCGGCCAACATCTTCGGATCACCATTCACAACACCTGGGAAATTCATCATCTCCCCCAGCCCGATGATCCCTGGCCACTGCATGGCCTCAGCCACATCCTCAGCGCTAATCTCGTAGCCGGTGGTCTCTAGACCCGGTGCCGATGGGGCGCAGCTTGGCATTTGAGTGAAAATATTCACGGGCTGCATCAACCCCTCGTCATGCATCAACTTCACCCCAGCCAACCCCATAACGTTGGCAATCTCATGAGGATCAGTGAACATCGTGGTGGTGCCATGAGGGATGACTGCACGGGCAAATTCCGCTGGGGTCAGCATGCCACTTTCCACATGCATATGCCCATCACAAAGGCCGGGGATCAGATAGCCACTCCAGCGCAACACCTCTGTTTCGGGCCCGATGCAATGGCTGGCATCCGGGCCAACATAGGCAAAACGTCCCGCCACAACGGCAACATCCCATCGCAAGATTTCGCGTGTGTGCACATTGGCCAATTGGCCGCCTAAAATCACAAGATCTGCTGGCTGGCGCCCGGCAGCCACAGCCACCAGATCGGCAGCACAATCAGACCAAGCCCTTATTGCATTGTCCATAAGGTAGATTTTCCGATCTAGACGGACTGCGCAAGTCCCTATACGTTTTTTTTCAAGGTAAAATACCTCAAGGTAAAGGGCTTCGTATGAAGATTGTTATTTTCCACAACCCCGATTGCGGCACCTCTCGTAATGTGGTGCAGATTATTAAAGATGCTGGATTCAGCCCAACTGTGGTTGAATATTTAGAGACAGGCTGGACGAAACCACAACTTCAAAGCCTCTTCGCAACCGCAGATCTCAGCGCCCAGGACGCCTTGCGCACGACAAAATCTCCGGCCGCGGAGCTGGGGTTGATGGGCGGAGATGTCACCGAGGAGCACTTGCTCGACGCCATGGTTGCGCATCCCATCTTGGTGAATCGCCCCTTTGTCGCCTGCAAGGGGCACGTGCGCCTCTGCCGCCCATCGGGGCAAGTGCTCGAAATCTTACCGCAATGGCCCGCCGCCCCCTATGCCAAAGAAGATGGCAGCCCGCTCATCACCGCCGAGGGCGCGGTGGTACCTGGCGCATAAACTGAGGCGGGTTATCTCAACAAAAAGCCGGTTTTCGAGCCGCAACGGGAAAGGACACTCTCATGGCAGCCTCCAATCTGCGCCCCAATATGAACAATTGGCAAGAACGCGTCGATCTCGCCGCCGCCTTTCGCTGGACGGTGCGATTAAACATGCATGAAGCGGTGGCCAATCACTTTAGCTTGGCCATTAATCCTGAGGGGACCAAATTCTTGATGAACCCCAATCAGATGCATTTCTCTCGTATCAAAGCCTCCGATCTCATCGTTGTAGATGCCAATGACCCGGCCAGTATGGAGGGACCCGATGCGCCAGATCCCACTGCTTGGGGCTTGCATGGTGGGTTACATCGTCACTGCAAACACGCACGCTGCGCCATGCATGTGCATTCTCCCTATGCCACAGCCTTGGCCTCTCTCGCAGACAGCTCCCTGCCGCCTGTGGATCAAAATGCCTGCATGTTCTACAACCGCTATGTCATCGACAACAATTACGGTGGCTTGGCCTTCGAAGAGGAAGGCGCACGTTGTGCCAGCCTGTTTGAAGATCCGAAAAAGAAGGTCATGATCATGGGCAACCATGGCATTTTGATTATCGGCGAGACGGTCGCAGAAACATTCAACCGCATGTTCTATTTTGAGCGGGCCTGTCAAACTTATCTCCTGGCACTGCAAACCGGCCAGCCGCTGCGCATTCTGGATGCCGATGTAGCGGAAAAAACTGCACAGGAGCTGGAAACCTATCCCGAGCAAGACGCCCGGCACCTGGCCGAACTCAAGGCGATCTTAGACGAAGAGGGCTGCAATTACGCCGTATAGGCCATACAGCCAAGGCGCAACAAGTGTTGCCTAGCCCAGTGCCCGGCGCAAGGCCTGCGGTGTGGTGCCATATTCGGAACGAAATGCACGGGTCATGGCGCTGGCGTCTTGGTACCCGCAGCGCACGGCAATCTCTGCCACAGAGATGGAGGTTTCCAGCGCAAGCCCCCGCGCCCGCTCCAGCCGAATCCGCCGGTAAATGACCTGTGGCGCGGCACCAAGCCGAGCAAGAGTTTGCTGTTCCAAATGCTTTTGACTGCGTCCCAGCTGCTGCGCCAATTGAGAAATCCGCAGAGGCTCCTCAATATTGGCCCGCATCAGATCCACCGCGCGCGCCGCAATACCTCCGCGCCGGTCCGGCCGCTGCGCAAATGCACCAGAGAAGAGATGTTCAACCCGCAGACGCAATGCCGCCCCGTTCTGATTTTCGATCAATTGCATCGCTAGGTCAAAGGCTGTGGACGCCCCGCCGCAAGTGATCCGATCGCGATCATAGATGACGGCCTCTTTTTGCACATGAATCTCCGAAAACCGTTCAGAAAATCGATCCAGCTCGTCCCAATGAATGGTCGCCCGATGCCCATCCAGCAAACCAGCATCCGCCAAAAGCCAACTGCCCGTGTCGAGCCCGGCAAGGATGTCAAACCGCCGCGCCGCCGCCCGCAGCGCCCGACGGGTCGTCACATTGGCATGGGTCAAAAAACCATATGACGGCATGACCATCAAGATGTCGCCGCGCACATCAGAAAGCTGTGCATCCGCTTCCAAACGCAGACCCGAGGAGGAGCGCACCCTCTGCCCAGCAAGGACCACAATCTTCCAATCAAAAACCCGTTGGCCCGAAAAATCATTAGCCGCGCGCAGCGGTTCAAGCACATTGGCCAGGCAATGATTTGAGAAGCGATCAAATAGCAGGATCGAAATCTGAGTGACCACCGCAGGAGGAGTTTTCGAATATGGCATGATATAATCTAATACTGCATGATATAACCTGGCAATAGCCCTAGCGTCACATCAAACAGCCGTGAAGGAGGCCCCCATGCTCTATGGATTATCTGCAGAACAAGACATGATCGCACAAACGGTACGCTCATTTGTTGAAAAAGAAATTTACCCTCATGAAGAGTTGGTGGAGCGCACCGGTGAGGTGCCTGCTGAGATTGCGCAACAGATCAAGCAAAAGACCTTAGAGCTTGGGTTTTATGCCTGCAACTTTCCCGAAAGCGTGGGATGCGCGGGCCTGTCAAATATGGATTTTGCATTGGTCGAACGTGAATTGGGGCGCGGCTCAATGGCGCTCAATCATTTCTTTGGACGACCACAAAATATCCTTATGGCCTGCGAAGGCGATCAAATTGACCGCTATCTCATGCCTGCGGTACGCGGCGAGCGCATGGATGCTTTGGCGATGACGGAACCCGGCGCCGGCTCTGACATTCGCGGCATGAAATGCAGCGCCCATCGCAGTGGCGGCGATTGGGTGGTCAACGGCAGCAAACATTTTATCAGCGGCGCAGATCACGCAGATTTTTTCATCGTATTCATCGCCACTGGAGAAGACCAAACGGACAAAGGCCCAAAAAAACGGATCACAGCCTTTCTGGTCGATCGAGGCACCCCGGGATTTTCTGTGCGCGACGGCTATAAATCCGTCAGCCACCGTGGGTATAAAAATATGATCTTAGAATTCGATGACTGTCGCCTGCCACAAGCGCAAGTGCTCGGAGAAGTGGATGGCGGTTTTGAGGTCATGAATACTTGGCTCTATGCCACACGGATCACAGTGGCCGCCATGAGCGTCGGTCGTGCACGACGGGTCTTTGACTACGCCCTGAACTATGCTGCCGAACGCGAGCAATTTGGCCAAATAATTGGAAAATTCCAAGGCGTAAGCTTTCAATTGGCTGATATGATCACTGAAATAGATGCCGCAGATCTTCTCACGCTGGCCGCTGCCGATCGCCTAGACAAGGCGCTGCCGGCCAACCGCGAGATTGCCTCCGCAAAGCTCTATGCCAGTGAGATGCTGGCGCGCGTGACCGATGCGGCTATTCAAATCCATGGCGGCATGGGGCTTATGAGCGACTACCCGCTCGAACGCTTCTGGCGGGACGCACGGGTCGAGCGCATTTGGGACGGCACCTCCGAAATCCAGCGTCATATCATCAGCCGCGACTTGTTGCGGGCTTTGGGGGCGTGATGTCCAGGGGCCCCAAAGCCTGCCACGCGCAGCTGATTGCATAGGTGAGACATGCGAGACCTCACAAGACTTTTGAAACCGAAATCGATCGCTGTGATTGGAGGCGGCGCTTGGTGTGCCTCAATCATCTCGGCTGCTGAGCAAATTGGGTTTGACGGTCTGCTGCATCCGGTACATCCCACCGGAAAACAGATTGCAGGCCGGAATTCATTGCCCAATCTTAACGATTTTCCCGGCCCCATTGACGCGGCCTTCATCGGCGTGAACCGTCACGCCACCCTAGAGGTGGTGGCACAGCTGCAAAGCTTAAAGGCAGGCGGAGCCACTTGTTTTGCGTCTGGTTTCTCCGAAGCGGCCGCCGAGGACGCCGCGGCACAAGACCTGCAAGCGCAGCTGATTGCGGCCGCGGGGGATATGCCGATATTGGGGCCCAATTGCTATGGGTTTGTAAATGCATTCGACGGCTGCGCAATTTGGCCGGATCAACATGGGTGCCGCCGCGTGCAAAAGGGTGTGGCGATTTTGACGCAAAGTTCGAATATCGCCATCAACCTGACAATGCAGAGCCGCGGCCTTCCAATTGGCTATATGCTCACCTGCGGCAACCAAGCGCAAACCTCTCAAACCGATATTGCGTTGCAGCTATTGGACGATGAGCGTGTCTCAGCCATTGGCTTGCACATTGAGGGATTTGGTAATTTGCGCGGCTGGGAGGCCCTCGCCCAGAAAGCCCGCGCCAAAGGGATCGCCTTGATTGCCTTGAAATCTGGCGTATCGCAGCAAGCCCAAGCCGCCGCTGTATCCCATACCGCCTCTTTGACAGGCAGCGATACGGGCGCCGACGCCTTTCTCCAACGTCTGGGGATTCGCCGGGCACGCAGTCTGCCTGTCTTTTTAGAGTCCCTTAAAATCGCCCATCAATTTGGGCAATTGTCCAGCAACCGCATAGCCTCGATTTCCTGTTCGGGCGGTGAGGCCGCCTTGGTTGCCGATACAGCGCAGGACACTGAGCTTGTTTTCCCACCGCTAAACCCGCGGCAAGTCAAGGATCTTGGCGCGGCCTTAGGGCCGATGGTGGCCCTGGCCAACCCGCTGGACTATCACACATATATTTGGCGGGACCAAGCGGCTATGACACAGGCTTGGTCAGCGATGGCAGATGATGACATTGCGATGACCTTGCTGATCAGCGACTACCCGCGAGCGGATCTGTGTGATGCCAGCGATTGGGCCTGTGTCACGCAGGCCGCAATCGCGGCTACTCGGCGCACCGGGCGGCCCTATGCGGTGGTGGCGAGCCTGGCGGAACTGCTGCCCGAGCATATAGCAAAGAGCTTGATGGACAATGGCGTTGGCGCCGTTCACGGGCTGGATCATGGGCTGCAAGCTTTAGATCTGATGTCCCGACCGATGGCGCCGCTGGCCGAACCGGTGCTTTTGCCGGGCCGTGATCGCGATACGGCGATTCTCGATGAGCACAGCGCAAAATTGGCACTGGCGGCCCATGGCCTGAATATCCCGAAATCGGTTGTTGTGACTGATCGCGCCGCAGCCGGGTTGGCGGCGGCTGAGATAGGCTTTCCGGTCGTGCTGAAAACGCTAGGTCTTGCGCATAAGACCGGCGCTAATGGGTTGGCTTTGGGCTTGACTACACCCGCCGAGGTCGCGGCCGCAGCGCCGCATTTGGCCGATGGGCCGCTCTTGGCCGAACGCATGGTGGACGGGTCTCTGGCCGAAATTTTGGTGGGCGTCACGCGCGATCCTGCGCATGGGTTTATCCTGACCCTTGGCGCAGGTGGTACGATGACCGAAGTGTTGCGCGATCGTGCAAGCCTACTCATTCCTGCAACCCGCTTCGAGGTGACCAACCTGCTGAAGGAATTGAACATCGCGCCGCTCCTGCAAGGGTTTCGCGGCAACCTACCTGTCGACCTGGGCGCGCTCCTCGACGCCATTGACGCGGTACAGGCCTATGTGCTTGCCAATGCAGATCAGGTGGAGGAAGTTGAGATCAACCCGCTGATCTGCACAGAACAGACGGCGATTGCCGCAGATGCCCTGATAAGGAAAGCCCAATGAGCCCGATCAAAACCTATGTTGAACATGGAATTCTTCAAGTCACACTGGACCGTCCAAAAGCCAATGCTATTGATTTGGCGACCAGCAAGATTATGGGCGAGACCTTTGCCGCCTTTCGCGACGATCCAAGCCTCCGGGTGGCGATCATCACGGGTGCAGGCGAAAAGTTTTTCTGTCCCGGCTGGGACCTCAAGGCCGCTGCTGATGGCGATGAGGTGGATGGCGATTACGGGGTCGGCGGGTTTGGTGGCTTACAAGAGCTGCGTGGCCTCAACAAACCGGTGATTGCCGCGGTGAATGGCATTTGCTGCGGTGGCGGGTTAGAGTGGGCGCTCTCCGCCGATATTATCCTTGCCGCAGATCACGCCAGCTTTGCCTTGCCTGAAATTCGCTCTGGAACAGTGGCCGATGCGGCCTCGATCAAAGTGCCCAAGCGCATCCCTTACCATATCGCGATGGAATTGCTCCTAACCGGCCGTTGGTTTGATGTGCAGGAAGCAAAATCTTGGGGCTTGATTAACCATTCCTATCCCGCAGAAGACCTTCTGCCACAGGCGTGGGAAATGGCGCGAGTGCTGGCAAGCGGCCCCCCGCTCGTCTATGCGGCGATAAAAGAGATCGTGCGCGATTCCGAGGACAGCAAATTCCAAGACAGCATGAATCGCATCACCCAAAGACAATTGGCCTCCGTTGATATACTCTACGCCTCTGAGGATCAACTTGAGGGCGCAAAAGCCTTCGCGGAAAAACGCGACCCGATCTGGAAAGGCAAGTGACGCAATCGATCTACCCAAGCCATCGGGTAGATCGAAAAATACCTGGTTAATGGAACCGCGACCTACATGCTGCAGCCTTTTTTCGTGCTCAATTCCACCAAATATTCTTTGCGCTCCTTCGCCGCGTCAATCGCCTCATTGGCATTGTAGTAGGTGCAGATAATGGCTGGCCAGAAGATCACCGCCGCGGCCACATTCGTACCCGTAACGCCCTTTTCTTTTTGCGCTTTTCGCTCAAATTCAGTGGCTTCTTGGATTTCAGCGACCAATTGCATGCAACTGAGCTTGGTGTCGCCCATTTGCTTTGTGTCCACCACCTCGGGCGATGCGCAGGCCGTCACAGTTGCCGCCACACCGGCGACGGCGATCCATTTAAAAGTCTTTGTCATGGGCTCTCTCTTGTCTTTGATCGATTGGAACTTCCTCACCTAAGATCAATTGGTTTAGAAATGATCACCCGTTGTAGCCAAAATCGGAGCAATTTTAAGATTATGCTCCACCCAAATAAAACCTTAACCACGAAGACATCCCTCTACACTTGGGCGTTGGGGTCATCTGCAGAATATATCACATTAAGAATATAAATCAGATATTTAGTGAACATTCCATCAAATTAAATTTCAATAGGACGATCAAAGCCCTGGCGCAACGTCACCCGTGAGAATGGACGCGGGTCAGCGCCCCGACAAAATCACCCCTTCTCGCAGCCAATTTTTGACCCTATGACCACCCTATGACCAAAACACTTCTTTGCATCGGCTATGGGTTTTCCGCCCGGGCCTTGACCCCGCTGCTTCTCCCTCTGGGTTGGAGCATCACAGGTACCACACGCAGCGCCGAAAGAGCAGAGGCGATGCGCGCCGAGGGGGTCACACCGATCCTCTGGCCGCGCGCAGATCTGGATGATTCGCTAAAAGCGGCATCGCATCTATTGATCTCTGCCGCACCAAGCCCGGGTGTGGGTGATCCCCTGTTGGCAAGCCTGGACCTTGGCGCCTATGGGTTTGACTGGGTGGGATATCTGTCAACCACGGGTGTCTATGGCAATCATGACGGCGCCTGGGTGGATGAATCCACCCCACTCACCCCCAGCACCGGGCGCGGCGTATTGCGGGTTGCGGCCGAATCTGCTTGGCAAGCCACAGGCCTGCCGCTGCATATCTTCCGCTTGGCCGGTATTTACGGGCCGGGCCGCGGTCCATTTGCCAAAGTCCGCAACGGCACTGCACGCAGAATTATCAAAGCGGGGCAAATGTTCAGCCGCATTCATGCCGATGACATCGCCCAAGTTGTCGCCGCCTCAATCGCGCAACCACGCCCGGGTGCGGTCTATAATTTATGCGATGATGATCCAGCCCCGCCGCAAGATGTGCTGGCCTATGCAGCAGAACTTTTGGGCCTACCCCTACCACCAGAGGTGGACTTTGACGCCGCCCAGATGACCCCCATGGCCCGCAGCTTTTATGCGGAGAACAAGCGCGTACGCAATGATTTGATCAAGTCAGAGCTTGGGGTTCACCTAAAATATCCAAGCTATAAAGAGGGGTTGCAAAGCCTTTTGGAATTGGAACCCTCTCAAAACAGGCGTTAGGCCCGGACTTTAAGCGCGGCGATGCCGAGCGTTTGCAAGACTTTGTCGTGAATATCCTGCGCAGAGAGCTTGGCTTCGCGGTACATATCTGCTGGGCTGGCGTGATCGATGAATGTGTCTGGCAAGACCATGGAGCGATATTTCAACCCACGATCGAACACCGCCTCCTCTGCCAAAAGCTGGGCCACATGACTGCCAAAACCACCGATGGCCCCCTCTTCGATGGTGATTAAAACCTCATGATTGGCGGCCAATTCGAGGATCATCTCCCGATCCAAGGGCTTGGCGAAGCGGGCATCGGCAATGGTGGGAACAATCCCTTGAGCCGCCAAAGTTTCCGCCGCAATACGCACCTCGCCCAAGCGGGTGCCAAATGACAAGATCGCAACTTGACTGCCCTTTTGCACCATGCGGCCCTTACCGATTTCCAGAGGTGCTGGATTTTGCGGCAGGTCACAACCAACGCCCTCGCCTCGCGGAAACCGAAAGGCGATTGGACCCTCATCATAGGCCGCAGCTGTTGCCACCATATGGCACAACTCCGCTTCATCGGCTGCGGCCATGACAACAAAATCAGGCAGATTGGCCAAAAACGCTATGTCAAAGGATCCCGCATGGGTCGCCCCATCGGCACCAACCAAACCAGCCCGATCAAT
>JAKMFM010000207.1 GCA_022425445.1 Planktomarina sp. | reverse complement strand
CCTGATCGTCTCGAAATACGCGGGTTTCATAGGCAGGATTGGCAGCTTCAAGCGCGATTGCGCTGCCATTGCGGCGGAAGCGTTTCAAAGTGGCCTCGTGATCTTCCACCAAGGCAACGACGATATCGCCATTCTGGGCCGTACTGGTTTCCCGGATCACCACCACATCCCCGTCATTGATTCCCACCTCAATCATGGAATCGCCCTTAACCTCCAACGCATAATGCTGACCGGCGTTCGAGATCATATCACCCGGCACAGCCACGTCGCGTGCGTAATCTTGGATTGCTGAAATTGGCACGCCCGCTGCAATGCGCCCCATCATCGGCAATGACCTCACGTCTGCCGCATCCAGATCCATGGCATCGCGTGGTCGTTCGGGCCGATCTCCAGTGATCAGCCGCGGCGCAAACCCGCGTGCGTTGGGTTGCACTTGTTCCGGCATCTGCAAAACTGCGATGGCGCGCGCGCGATGTGGCAGACGACGAATAAAGCCACGCTCCTCAAGGGCAGTGATCAGGCGATGAATGCCAGATTTTGATTTGAGATCGAGCGCCTCTTTCATTTCGTCAAATGAAGGGGAGACACCGTTGATTTGCGTGCGCGCGTGAATGAACTCAAGCAGTTGCAATTGCTTTTTCGTGAGCATGACATCATCTCCCAAGGTGGCGCCGCTTTGGCGTGTTTGGGTAATGTTCTACTCTCGTTCTTGCTTTGTGTCAAGTCGCAGAGCGCGTTACAGGGGAATGTAGCGCATCTCGCTGCCCTTGGGCATTGCTGGGGCGTTGATTGGGGAAATTGCCAGGGCGTTCGCATTGCTCAAGATGCTCAACAAAGAGCTGTCCTGGCGTTGAGCCACATGCAACGTGCCCTCAATTAACGAGGCACGCATATAATGTTCCCGAGCGCCATTGGCCGGAAGATCATGCGCCAGCGGGGCTGTTTTGGTTGCGCGTGGACCTGCAGGCAGCCCCAGCATCTTTTCGATTAAAGGCACGACAAAGATTTCGCCGCAAACCATAGCTGAAACTGGGTTGCCGGGAAGTCCGATCATCGTCCGCCTGCCCATGCGACCGGCCATCAAGGGTTTACCGGGGCGCATCGCCACTTTGTAAAACGATTGTTCCAATCCCAACGACGCCGCAGCTTGCGCGACCAAATCATAATCTCCCACAGAGGCACCCCCAATTGTTAGGATCAAATCAGCATCTTGGGTCAGGGCAAATACCTTTGCAAGCGAGCCCATTCGGTCACGGGCAATCGGCAAAATACGCGCCTCTGCACCGATTTTTTGCAACATGGCGGCGAGCCCATAGGTGTTTGATGCCGTGATTTGATCATCGCTGGGGGTATCCCCGGGTTGCACTAATTCATCGCCTGTGGCGATCAGGGCAACTTTTGGTCGGCGGGTCACTTTGGGCTGAGCAATGTTCATTGCCGCCAAAAGTGCGATATCTTGCGCGGACAAGCGGCGCGGGGCGCTCAGCCTATATCCTGCGGTGAAATCGCTGCCAGCAGGGCGCAGATGGGCCGCGTCATTTGGACCATCGATTAGAATGATTTTCCCGTCTATTACCTCTACATTCTCTTGAATGAGGACGTGATCGGTGCCTTGTGGCAGGGGCGCGCCCGTAAATATCCGCGTCGCCTGACCGGCGCCGACCGCATGTAAAAACGGATGTCCGGCTGCGGATTCGCCAATGACCTGCCAGACCTGAACGCCAGCTGCGAAGTCAGCCGCTCTGATTGCATAGCCATCCATGGCCGCAGCAGCGAAGGGCGGTTGATCGCGGGTAGCGGTGACGGCCTGGGCCAATACCCGCCCCTGCGCTTGCTGCAGGGAAATTTTTTCGCCTGGCAGCCTGTCGCTGAGAGCCAAGATGCGATCAAGCGCCTCGCGAACCGAAATCATAGCGCCGAACGCCGCCAGGTGCCTGATTTACCGCCTTGCTTTTCCTCAAGCTGTATCGCGGAGATCGTGAGCCCCTTATCGATGGCTTTCATCATATCATAGACCGTGAGAGCGGCTGTGCTGGCGGCTGTGAGGGCCTCCATCTCAACTCCGGTTTGCCCGCGGGTTTTCACGGTGGCGGTGATCAAAACTTTATGGGTGGCGTGATCGGGCTCGAGGTCCACACTCACCTTGGTGATCGGCAACGGATGGCACAATGGGATCAACTCAGAGGTTTTTTTAGCGGCCATGATTCCGGCTATGCGGGCCACAGCCAGCGCGTCACCTTTTTTCAGATTTCCTTCCAACAGCACGGCCATGGCAGCTT